>NZ_LXJL01000085.1:0-2825 GCF_001641215.1 Gardnerella sp. 30-4
GTATAATATGCTCTTTATTGTTTATTTATTCAATACATGACCTGGGAGGTCACTATGACTAATAAAAAACGTATTGTCTTGGCGTATTCAGGTGGCCTCGATACTTCTGTAGCAATTCCATACCTTAAAGAGCAAACAGGTCAAGACGTTGTAGCTGTGTCACTAAACGTTGGTCAGGGCGGTGAAGCGCTTGAAGTAATTAAAAATCGTGCTTTGGCTTGTGGTGCAGTTGAAGCATATGTTGTCGATGCTCGCGAAGAATTCGCAGATAACTATTGCATGCTTGCATTAAAAGCTAACGCAATGTATGAAGACGTGTATCCATTGGTTTCTGCTCTTTCTAGGCCTTTGATTACTCGACACTTAGTGAATGCAGCTCATCAATTTGATGCAGACACAATTGCGCACGGTTGCACAGGTAAAGGAAACGATCAGGTTCGTTTTGAAGTTGCAATCCAATCTTTGGATCCAGAATTAAAAGCTATTAGCCCAATTCGAGACTTGTCACTTACTCGTGATGTTGAAATAGAGTTCGCTAACGAGCATAAGCTTCCAATTGAACAGAGCAAGAAAAGCCCATATTCGATCGACCAAAACGTGTGGGGTCGTGCAATCGAAACTGGTTTCCTAGAAGATCCATGGAATGCTCCGACTGAAGAGTGCTACTCTTATACGCAAAATCCTCTTGAATCTCAAGAACCGGATGAAGTTACAATTACTTTTGAAAAAGGTATTCCAGTCGCAATTGACGGTCATAGCGTAACACCTTTGCAAGCAATTGAAGAAATGAATGCAAGAGCTGGAGCGCAAGGAATTGGACGAATCGATATTATTGAAGATCGTCTTGTAGGAATTAAATCTCGTGAATTGTACGAAGTTCCAGGTGCTCAAGCTTTAATTGTTGCACACCAAGAGCTTGAAAATTGCTGCCTGGAGCGTGAGCAGCACAGGCTAAAGCGTGCTCTTGATAAAAAGTGGGCTGAATTTGTCTATGATGGTCAGTGGTTCTCTCCAGTTGTGCGTTCTCTTAACGCATTTATTAATGAGACTCAAGAGCATGTTTCTGGAGAAATTCGAATGACTATGTATGCTGGCAAAGCTGTAGTTACAGGACGCCGTTCTGAGGAATCATTGTATGACTTTAATTTAGCAACATATGATTCTTCAGATACATTTGATCAGCGTGCTTCCAATGGATTCATTGAAATCTACGGATTGTCTAGCAAGGTTGCAGCAGCAAGAGATATGCGCGTTGCAAACAACAACTAATACGATATATATAAAAAAGATATAAAGGTAATAAACTATGCACGATGCAACAAAAGCAGCAGCCGCAGAACTAGAAAATAATGAAACTAATAATACTAATCACCCTATTGCATTGTGGGGTGGACGATTTAGTTCAGGTCCTTCAGCAGAGCTAGCGAAACTAAGCAAGTCCACACAATTTGATTGGCGATTAGCGGATGATGATATTGCTGGTTCTAGAGCTCATGCGCATGCGTTGCATCGTGCAGGTCTTCTTAACGAAAAAGAGTATGCTGATTTATCTTGTGCATTAGATGAATTGCAAAAGCATGTAGATGACGGAACTTTCGCACCCATTGAGGAAGATGAAGATGAAGCTACAGCGTTAGAGCGCGGTTTACTTGAAATTGCTGGAAATGAGCTTGGCGGAAAGCTTCGTGCAGGTCGCTCTAGAAATGATCAAATTGCAGCTTTAATACGTATGTTTTTGCGTAGGCATGCGCGCATTATTGCATCATTATTGTTGTCAGTTTGCCAAGCGTTGCTGAATCAATCAAAAAATGCAAAAGACGCGGTGATGCCGGGTCGCACTCATATGCAACATGCTCAACCAATTTTGCTTGCGCATCAGTTAATGGCACATGTTTGGCCGCTTTTACGAGATGTAAATCGCTTCATAGATTGGGATTTGCGTGCAGATGAAAGCCCTTATGGAGCAGGCGCTTTGGCAGGCAATACTCTTGGTCTTAATCCAGAAGAAGTAGCTAAAGAGCTTGGTTTTTCAAAAGTTTGCGCTAATTCTATAGACGCAACTGCAAGTAGAGACTTAGTTGCAGAATTTTCATTCATTGCAGCAATGGTTGGCGTTGATATATCACGATTAAGTGAAGAAATTATTATTTGGAATACTCAAGAATTTGCATTTGTTCGTTTAGATGATGCTTATTCAACTGGCTCATCGATTATGCCTCAAAAAAAGAATCCAGATATTGCGGAACTTGCTCGCGGTAAAGCTGGTAGATTAATAGGCGATTTAACTGGTTTAATGGCAACTCTTAAAGGTCTTCCTACTGCTTATGCTCGCGATTTGCAGGAAGATAAAGAAGCTGTTTTTGATCAAATTGACACTTTAGAAGTGCTGCTTCCAGCTTTTGCTGGAATGGTAGAAACTATGAAATTTGATCTAAATAGACTTTATGAACAGTCTTCTACTGGTTTCGCTCTTGCTACAGATATTGCAGAATGGCTTGTAAAAAAGGGTGTTCCATTCCGTAATGCTCATACTTTGTCTGGTTTGTGTGTAAAGCGAGCTGAGGAAATTGGGGGAGATCTTGCTGATTTAAGCGATGATGATTTTTCAAATATTCTAAGCGGTTTTGTTGATAGCGAAGAAATTGCGAATATTAGAACAATATTGACTAGTGCTGGATCTGTGTCTGCCAGATGCGGTCGTGGCGGTACAGCCTTCGTGCGAGTTAAAGAGCAAATTGTAGAGGCTGAAAACGCAATCGATAATTATTATAAATTTGCAAATTCGAAAAGCGATGGTTCTGCTTATATTTCGTCTATAAAATAAT
>NZ_LXJL01000086.1:0-2047 GCF_001641215.1 Gardnerella sp. 30-4
TAGTAATATTTTAAATATCTCTTTAAGCGACGAAGCTTTAGCAGTTAGATATTCGTTATATCTTCTTGAAAATAAGGTGCCTGGGTGTGCAGTAGAAGTAAGAGTTGCGCCTTTTGGTGCAGTAAAAATTTTGGAAGGACCAGCTTCGGATCCGCATAATCTCACGCCGCCAGATGTTATTGAACTTGAGCCTAAAGTATGGCTTCGATTAGCGAGTGGTGTTACTAAATGGCATCAGGAACAGGACTTTGGCAACATAAGTGCAATTGGCGAGCGTGATGATTTAAGCGATATTTTGCCGTTGTAAGTTGGCTTTAAGCAGCTTAAATTGCGTATTTACAGCATGTATTTACAAATATCCTGGGCAAACAGTATTTCGAATGCCCAGGATACGTAAMTAAAATAATTWATAGTATTCAAGCAAATGCCGAAAATAGGCATAGACAAGAAACACACGCGAGACATTGAGCAGTATACAATATTTTTTATTCGTACTTTCAACTCTAAAAGGAGAATGAATAAGCTCATGGCTGAAAACATCAAAGCCGTAACTCTGGAACATGTAAAAAATTATTCCAAACATTTTAACGAACAGCGCGCAAATCTTCTCGCCGCGAATGCAGCAGTAACAAATGGTGTACTTAAAGCCGCAACAAGCTACCAAGGCAAGCGTGCTCTTCCTCGCGAATTCTCAATAGAATTAAAACAAGGCAGCATTACCAATCAGAAGCGCTCCGGACGCTGCTGGATGTTCGCCTCACTTAATACTTTGCGATACGAAGTAATGCATAAGTGGAATTTAGACGACTTTGAGTTTTCAGAAAGCTACCTATTCTTCTGGGACAAGATTGAAAAAGCAAACGCTTATTTGGAAAATGTGCTTTCAACACTTGATGAAGATGTTAATAGCCGACTTTTTGAGAGCATTAACTATGGTCCAATCGATGACGGCGGCTGGTGGCAAATGTTCGTCAACTTGGTAAACAAGTACGGACTTGTGCCAAAGAGTGCATATCCAGATTCACAGAACTCAGTCGACTCTGATGCATTCGTACAGTACATCAATACCAAGTTGCGCGAGTTTGCATACGAATTGCGTGAAGCTCATAAGAACGGAACTTCTTTGGAAGAATTGCGCGAAATGAAAGTTCGCGATTTGGAAACCGTTTATCGCATGACAACTATTGCCCTGGGTGAACCACCTGCACAGTTTGACTTCTTCGCGCGAACTAAAGATGACGACGATAAGAAGGACGGCGAAAAAGACGAAACCAAGAAAGATAGCGAGAAAACCAGCAAAGCTGACAAGCCAAAAACCGGCAAAGATGAGCGTCCAATGATTTGTGAATATGGAATTACTCCACTTGAGTTCGCAAAGAAGTACGTCCCAGTTGACGTAAACGACTTCGTAACAATATGCAACGCGCCTATGGAACGCACACCATTCAACAAGCTCTACCAATTCAAGTACAGCACCAACGTAGCTGAAACAAAGGAAATGGAATTTGTTAACGTTCCTCTCGATGTATTCAAAAAAGCAGCTGTAGACCAATTAAAAGATGGTCATCCAATCTGGTTTGCATGCGATTGCACACAGTTCTCCTTGCGTGACAGTGGATTCTTCGATCCTGCAGTTGTGCGCGTAGATGAATTGTTTGATGTGAAGTTTACATTCGATAAAGCTCACGGTTTGGAATATATGGATTGCCCAGGAAATCACGCAATGACATTCACTGGCGTAAATCTTAATAAAGATGGCGATCCAGATCGCTGGAAGATCGAGAACAGCTGGGGCAAGGATGCTGGCGAAGACGGCTATTATGTTGGCTCAGCAGAGTGGTTCGATCGTTATGTGAACGAAATAATCATCAACAAAAAGTACCTTGACAAAGAAACTTTAGCTGTATTGGATCAAGAACCAGTAATGCTTGAACCATGGGCGCCACTTTCGAAGCGTTGCCGTTAAATAGTTACCATTAAAATTAAGTTTGGTAACCGTGTGAGCGCAGATTGCTTTTGCAGTCTGCGCTTTTATTGTTGTTTTATT
>NZ_LXJL01000087.1:0-1516 GCF_001641215.1 Gardnerella sp. 30-4
ATTATTAATTAATCGCTAATTATTAACTAGCTATCACTACCACTGACGAGGAGTGTACTTCCAATCGTCGAAGGTTGCCTTAATTGGCTCAGTCCAGAAGCGACCGGTTACGCCGGTAGCAGGATCGACGTGAAGCATCCAACCCTTCTTTTCTGGGGATTCAATAGAAAGCACGAGCTTGTAATTTCCAGCCTTGTCAAGCTTAACGTTTGCACCGTAGTGAGGGCCATCGGAAGCGTTCATCTGCATAAAAGTACCCTTGCCAACGGATTCACCGCTTGCCTTATCGACAATCTCATAATTCACAGTCAAATCTGGAATGAACTCGCCCTTACCGTAGCCAAGCTTTGTACCTTTTTGGTTAGCGTGGATATCGGCTTCAAGGTGGAAGCTTGCTTCACTTGCCTTCAAACCCATACCGGCTGGGAGCATATCAACTGGCTGGAAGTACACGGCACCAATAGTAAGAGGTCCAATGTTCTGATCTTGGTGAGGACCAACTGGAACCTCCTCAAAGCCCTTATCGTCGCCCTTGTCATCAGACTTGTTATCAGACTTCTGCTCGGTTGCTTGTGACTTAGCATCAGTTTTAGCTGAATTGCCATTGGAACCGCATCCAGCGAGCGCAAGCAGTCCAGCAAGAGCTAAAGCTGCAATTGCTGTCATTTTATTATTCTTCATATCTAACCTTCTGTGTTTGTTGTTAGTYATTTTTATTTATATTTGACTATGTTGATTCTTTAATAAGAAAATGTGGAGTTTTGAACATTGGTGAGGGGTAATAGTATTTTGGTATAGCTTGACTCATACGGGGCCATGCTTTTGCATGGCTGAATACAGGAGCATTAGTTATGAAGAGGACATTTCAGCCGAATAATCGTCGTCGTCACATGAAGCACGGCTTCCGCGTTCGCATGCGTACGCGTGCAGGTCGCGCAGTAATTAATCGTCGTCGTGCCAAGGGCCGCAAGTCACTGTCTGCCTGAGTTAAGGTAGCGTCGTAAGGCATGGAAAGGCTGAAAAGCCACCGTGATTTTGTTGCGGTGCTAAGAAAACGGCGCAAGGTGAGTTCCCGGGATATCGTCGCGCATTACATTATGCGTGACGATATAGCCGTGCAGAGCACACTTAACGAAGATAGAAGTGCAAGTTTAGATTATATTGCCACGGGTTTTGAAAGTGATACTCCCGCGGCATTTTCTGGTACCTTCTTACATGATCAAAAATTTGAACATGTAAAGAGGCTAGGTCTTGCTGTATCTAAATCAGTGGGGAAAGCTGTAGTTCGCAATAAGGTAAAAAGACGTCTACGAGTAATCGCAAAAAATTATGAATCTTTATTACCTGCAGGTTGTGATGTGGTGCTAAGAGCAAAACCTTCTGCAGCTCAATCTTCATTTGATTCATTACAATGCCAGATACAAAAGCTTTTTGGCAAAATTAGTGCAGATTTATGTTCTACACAAAATTGCAAAATGCATGAGAATAATCAGAATCAAGGATAATTGAAATATAT
>NZ_LXJL01000088.1:0-1248 GCF_001641215.1 Gardnerella sp. 30-4
ATCTAAAATACAATGCAATATCGCAACAATATTAATTATTAAAACGCATAGGAACAAGCAAATAGCGATAATCTGTTGATTCATCACCATCTGATTCCTGCTGACCATTAAATTCAACAGGTTTTACAGCTGTTGCCATTTTCATATGAACAAATGGCTCTGGAATAGCTCCTAAACCTTCAAGTAAATAGTTTGGATTAAAGGCAACAGTTATGTCTTCTCCATCCATATCGATATCAAGTACTTCTTTTGCTTGTGATTCGTCAGCAGTACCAGCACTCAAAGTTAACTCCTGATTTGAAAAAATCATTCGAATAGGAGCATTTCTTTCGGCGACTAAAGATACTCGCTTAATTGCATTTATCAATAATTGTTTATTAATAATTGCGTGAATAGGATATTCATCTACGAATAGTCGATCTACAGAAGGGAATTCTCCATCAATTATTTGTGAAGTACTTGTACGACCGGAATTTTCAAAACCTAAAAGTGACTTATCTTCCTCGTTAAAATGAATAATAACATTTTGATGATCGTCAAGAGAATGAGCAATATCTCTTAGTAATGACCCACGAGTAAGAGTGGTCGAATGAATGTCATTATGTTCTGGTGTCCACTTAAAAGTAGATCTAGATAGACGGAATCTATCAGTAGAAGTCATAGTAACGGTGTCATCTTCAAATTGGATCCTAATTCCAGTTAAGACCGGTCTATTTTCTTCTCTAGATGTAGAAACAGATGCTTGGTTTACAGCTTGAATAAATGTTGGTGCATCAACCTGACCTAATTTATTAGGCAATTTAGGCAAATCAGGATATTCTCCAAGAGGCATAAGTTGCAGAGTAAATGTTGATTTTCCGGAAGTAATAGTCAAAGTATTATTTTCAGATTTTAGATAAGTTTTTTCTGCAGGAAGAGACTTAGTAATATCTGCCATCAATTTTCCTAGAATAAGTATGCTTCCCTCTTCGTCAACACCAGCTTCAATGTGATGGCAGCTAGAAATTTGATAGTTGAATGCAGAAAGTTGCAATGTGCCATTTGCTGCTTCAATCTTTAAGCCTGCAAGAATAGGGTTTGCAGGGCGTGCGTCAATTACGCGTGTAGTCCAAGCTACAGCATCAGCAAATGATGCAGAGTTGACTTCTACTTTCATGCTTCCTCTTTTCTGTAAAGTCTGCATTTATTCTACAGTATGATGTTGCCTACAAAAAATATTTTTAAATGATTACATTGCTTTTGCAATTG
>NZ_LXJL01000089.1:0-11811 GCF_001641215.1 Gardnerella sp. 30-4
TATAAGATATTTTGCGAGCAAATTCAGAACTTTAGAATTTTAATTGCTTACGATTTGCGTACTTCCGCCTCTCGTAAAATCAAGCACTGCACCTGCAAGATACGGCAACGAAACAAGATGAGCGTCTTTTTGCAAAGTCTCCAACGCATCTTCACGAGCCATAGCGATAATCTTTGCATCCTTAACAACTCGCAAAATCTTCAAACTCGAGCGACCACCCGACTGCTTATCGCCAAGAACATCGCCAACATTGCGCAATTCCAAATCTTTTTTAGCAATTATGGCACCATCTAGCGAATTTTCAACAACTTGCAAACGTTCTTGAGCAAGACTTCCATCCTCAGTTTGCGCAACCAAAAATGCCCAAGAATTCGTGCCACCACGCCCAACACGTCCACGCAACTGATGCAATTGCGCAAGGCCAAAACGATCCGCGTCAAAAATCACAATGCAACTCGCTTGAGGCACATCAACACCGACCTCAATAACCGTTGTAGCAACAAGAACTTGCACATCTCCGCGTGCAAAATGTTCCATCGTTTCGCGTTTTGTAGCATCATCGTCGCGACCAGTAAGCTTAGCAAAAGTAACGCCTTTAAATTGCGGCAAAGCTGAAAGCCGCTTCAAAATGCCGTTAACTGTGTGAAGTTTACGCAAAGAATCTGCGCTATTTTCTTCAAATTGATTAGATTGCACAGATTGCGAAACATCTTCAAAACCTTCAGATTCATCGCTATCAAAATCCCTAGCAGAACCACTAGCAGAACCACTAGCAGAATCCCTACCAGAATCCTCATTAAAATCATCATCAATATGCGCGCAAACAACATACGCACGCTCACCTGCATCAATGCGAGCACGAATATGCGCAAACATTCTCGCCATAGTATTCGCATCCGATTCTTGTACAACAAAAGTGCGAATAGGTTTTCTGCCTCCAGGCAATTCAGTTAAATATGAAGCATCCAAATCACCGAACCACGTCATAGCAGCAGAGCGCGGAATAGGCGTTGCAGTCATTACTAAAAGATGCGGTGTAAAAGACTTTTCAGCACTATCATGCGGATCTACACTCATTTTGCGTAACAAAACATCGCGCTGCTCAACACCAAAACGATGTTGCTCATCAATAATTACCAAAGCTAAATTAGTCGGCTTAAAAGTCGACGAGAACGCTGCATGAGTTGCAACAATAAGCGAAGGCTCCCCACTTGCAACACTCGCTAGCGCACGTCTGCGATCCGCAAGTCTCATGCCGCCAGTTACTACGATTACAGGCACTTTTAGATTCGCGCGCGCAATCATTTGGCGCAAATTTTCGGCATGTTGAGACGCCAGAACTTGAGTAGGAGCCACAAGCACAGCCTGATATCCTGATCCAACTGCCTCAAGCATTGCAGCGAGCGCAACAACTGTTTTTCCGGAACCAACTTCACCTTGAAGCAAGCGACGCATCGGATGGCGCTCACGCATGTCACGTACAATCTCATCAATTACATCTTTTTGACCTGCAGTAAGCTCAAACGGCAAACTTTCCACAAATTCATTTCTTATAAGAGAATTATTACAGGATTTTGCTTGATTATCTTTAGAATCTTCACGAGATCGCAATACAGCTACTTGGGAAATAAAAGCTTCTTCATAGCGCAACGAGTCAACAGCTTTGTAAAATTCGTCAACTGATTGCGGATTATGAATTGAGTATATTGCTGACGCTCTAGTCATGAGGTTACGTTTTTTTAGCACTGATTCAGGCGTAATATTTGGGATTTGCAGGGATTCAGTAGTGCAAACTGCGGAATTTTTAGAATCTGCGGAAGCTGCGAAATCTTCAGAATCTTTAGAATCTTTAGAAAGTGCAGAAAGTATAGAAAGTATAGTTTCGTGAATATGCTCACTAGAGATTCGCGAATTGGCATGATACACAGGCATAGGAGCACTCATACGCGCCAAACCATCTTCCACACTTCTTACAGTATCGCGAGATTGATGTAAGCTATCGCTTTCTTCTACAGCAGATACGGTTAAAATTTGAGGATGCGTAAATTGCAATTTACCATTAAAAGCGCTAGATGTGCCGCCAACAACAACCATTTCGCCAACATGCATCTTTGCAGAAAGCCACTGAGCGTATTGACGATTTTTAGAAAAATAAATAAGTTGAGCTACTGCTTGCATATCTTGCAAAACGTTAATTTCGATTCTAAAACCACGACGAGCGTTCATAGGCACAACGTTAATTGACTGGACTTGCGCATAGAAAGCCACTTCTTCGCCAATTTTTACATCTTTTAAGTTCGCAATTCTCAGTGGACTTGTAACTCTAAACGGGTAGTAAGTTAACGCGTCTTCGACTGTGACTATGCCCAAAGATTTTAATGCAGAAACGCGTCGCTTATTGCTGATTATCGTAGAAAGCGAAGTATGCATTTTGGCTGAGTTCGTGGGCGTATTTAGCATACTTCGATTATAAATCATCCGCAATCAGGAATATAACGTGCGCGCGAAAAAATATGCAAATACAAAAAAGCCCCGAGCACTGCTCAGGGCCTTACATTTAACACGCGATTCACGCCTCAACGCGCTGAACCTTGCCTGCCTTAATGCATTTTACGCACACACGAAGGCGAACGTTTTCGCCATCAATGGTGGTGCGAACCGGCTGAAGGTTCGGGCGGAAGGTGCGCTTATTGCGAATGTGCGAATGTGAAACGCTGAAACCGGTCTGCGGTCCCTTGCCACATACTGCGCAACGAGCTGCCATAATGGACTCCTATTTTCTTTGACTTGCAAGTCTTGCGTCATTCAAACACACGAACTACTTACGCAAATTACTTACGCACATTGCATAAACAAATAAGCACGCTTGAACGCACAACTACACAAGTATATCACTTACCAAGACAATCCGCGCGCACGAACTCAGTCTTTTCTTGTAAATCCTTGACTGTCTTGCATCCAAGAAGAGCCATAATCACCCTAATTTGCTTCTTCCAGTTATCAATTTGCAAAGAAAGCGCATCCTCACCTTCATGCATAAGCGTATGCAAAAACTCGCCAGCGACACCAACTGCAGAAGCACCCAAAGCCAACGCGCGCACAACATCCAAAGGCGTGCGAACTCCTCCACTTGCGAAAACTTCCATATTTTTTAACGAATCACACTTGCGTATGTCAACCAGCGACTCAACAGTAGTAAGACCCCAATCAGCCAAATAATCACAGTCGCCTAAGTTCCTGCGAGCATTTTCTATCGTTACAAAATTAGTTCCGCCACGACCAGAAACATCTACAGTGCGCACTCCAACATCTTTAAGACGCTGAACATCTTTAGCAGAAATTCCGCATCCAGTTTCCTTCACAATCACAGGCACCTTTAAAGCTTCACACGCACTGACAATAGACTCAATATTGCACAACCAATTTCGAAAATCGCGATCGCCTTCTTGCATAACCAACTCTTGTGCAGCATTTAAATGCACTTGTAACGCATTCGCATGAATCATGTTTACAGCACGCAATGCATCAGACGCACTAGTTCCAGCGCTAACATTTGCCATCACAAATCCATGTGGATTTTCGCTTCTTATGACACTGAAAGTGCTGAGTAAAGTTTCGTCTCGAAGAGCAGCACTCAAAGATCCACTCGCCATAGCAACAGAATTTTTTGCAGCAACTCTAGCAAGACTTGCATTCACTTTTTTAGCAGCATCACTTCCGCCGGTCATTGCGTTAATATATATCGGCGAGCACCAACGCACAGAATCGCATACTTCACTTCCTAGCACGCTCACGCTATCGTCAATTTCTTCAAGCGCAACTTGCGGCAAAGCATTCGGCACAAAACGCACTTTGTCAAAATCTGAATCTGCACGAGTTTTATACTGCTTGTCCGCAAGCGCAATATGCGCGTCTTTTCGGTTTTGTATTATGCAAGATTGAGCAGATTGCATATTAAGCTCGTTACGCTTAGCAAACGCGTCTAATACAATATTTTCAGAAGGCTTACCAGTTCCAAAAATTTCCGTAACATCAATATTCAATGGCTTTATTCCATTGGCTTCCCAAGTAGATTTCATAGTTTCAATTACATTATTGTCATAAATTGTCGACAGCGCAATTGCGCAATCTCCTCCGCCTGCACCGCTAGTTTTTGCAGGAATACCGGCACAAGTCGCAATTTCAATAAATTTTGTAAGTTCACGCGTTTCGATAACAGTTCCAGTAAGAGCACTTAATTTTTGCAACAACGCACGATTTTGAGCAAAACCGCTATAGATTTCGCTTATTTCAAACTTTTCAATTGCGCGCGCAAGTTTTTGCACGCAAATCTCACTTTGTTTGCAAAAATCTTCGTAAGTAAAAGATTTAATTTTTTTGTCAAAAGCACTAGTTTCGACGTTACTTTCAACGTTATTTTCAGCGTTACTTTCAACGCTACTTTCCGTACTAGTTTTAACGCTACTTTCTACGCTACTTACTAGCTTTGCGCTAGACGCAGGAGAACCAGTCCAGCCGACTAAAAGTTTTAGCGACTTATCTACATTTAAACGCTTAACTTCCAGTCGCGGCCACTTTTTGTGCAACAACTCACTGAAATCAGAGCATCCGGATTTTACTAGCGTAAGCTCAGCTTCAAGCCACTCGCGGTTATACGCGCGATACATAATCCAACCGCCATAAGAGCTGGCAGCAACGTCTCCACCGCTTCCGGATTTTTTAACACTCGACGACGCAATTAACGCTAACTTGCAAATTTCTGGAGTCGAAAGATTCAAATCATACCATTTGCACAACGCGCGAATAACCGCAACAGTTACCGCAGCAGAAGATCCAAGACCGTATTTTCTACCAGTTTTTACATCATCAAGTTCGCTAGAAATATACACATTGTAACTTTTGCGGTTAATATTTGGCGCACATTCCTCACTAGCATAAGCGTCGACTACGCACATTGCAGCGAGCACATAAGCATATTTTCCGTCGTTTTGTATTTCAATACTTCCGTCGGATGCACGCGACCAAAGAAGCGGTTTATATTTTTCGCCATCTGAGGTAATCACACCACAATAATTTCTGCTACTAGGCGCATTTTTCTGCAAATTTTCGCGTAACTCTTCGTTTAAAGTTTCATCACTTACACTAACCGTCACATAACGATTAACAGCAGCAACAATTGCAGCACAGCCGTCAACAACAGCATACTCGCCCGCAATATAAAGCTTTCCTGGGGCACTAGAGCGCACTTGAGTCATATTATCCGCCTATTTTAAACTCGTACTCACCGTCACAGCGTCACCTGGCAGCGCAATCGCAAATTTCGGCTCGCAATATTCTGTATTACAAAAAACGCTAGAATTACGCAAACCATCTTCAACTCGCGAGCGCAACTGACACATCGCACGATAAGCATCATCTCCAGAAGTAAGCACCTTCACATTCGGACCAGCATCCATCGTAGACCACACCAGCCAACCATCTTTTCGCATATTTTTAACCGCTTCAAGCACAATATGCGTGCTACTAGTCAAATAATTCACCGATGGAACAGCATTATGCATAGTTTCGTGCATTCCAAAAGCATTGCGTTCAACAACCTCACCCAATTGCTCAATATCTGCTCGCTGAATTGCGTTTTTAGCAATTTCAAGGTCGTCCTTCGACTGCTCAACCCATTGCATATACGTTGGCGAAGTTTCAACCGTTCTGCGCATCGCTTCTCGGCTAGAAATCGGCTTTTTGCTATCGTCCAAAGTGACGACAATCATAGCAAGGTTTAAATTTTTAAGCGCAACTTGTGCGTTTTCAATAGGCTCTGCATAAGACGTTTCGTCGTCGCAACCTGCATGCCAAATTGAAAGTCCTCCAAAAATCGAACGACAAGCTGAACCAGAACCACGTCTTGCAAGTCTAGAAAGTTCTCGTGGAGTTAGGTTTAATCCAGCAGCGTACGAGGCAGCAGACGCAAGAGCTGCAAAACCAGACGCACTCGACGCAAGACCAGCAGCAGTTGGCACAATATTATGCGAAATAACGCTTGCTTTCATTGAAATTCCTGCAATTTCACGCACCAAATCGAGCATAGCGACTACGCGACGAAAAGTTTTGGCAGACGGCGAAATCTTTTCATTATCTAAAGTAAAAGTATCTTGTTCAAGATTATTCGCAAAACTTACGCTTGTAGTTGTAGACAAATCCGAAAGGGTGAGCGAAAGCGAGGAAGTATAAGGCAAAATCAGCTTTTCATCGCGCTTACCCCAATACTTAATCAGCGCAATATTCGCGTTTGCTTTAGCAAAAGCTGAGTTGGGTGAAAGACTAGCGTCAAACGTTATTTTTGGCTGAATTTCAACATTTTGCATGCTGTTCCTCTTGCGGCAGATAAGTAATTCTCGTTTGTTAATGTGCTAAGCAATATTTTAGCAAAACAGTGCGCACAAGCTTCTTTTCTTTAAACAACTGTAAAGTTTATGCTACATTTCAAGTAAAAATAAGATTCAATTTATTGCAGAATCACCTATATTTACAACCCACGTATCGCAAGCACCGGCATTTTTAAAAGCTTCACTCACTCGCTTAGCAGCATCCTCACTATCAGCCAGCGCAATGACACATCCTCCACCACCTCCACCGGTAAGTTTTGCACCCAACGCGCCATGCTGACAAGCAGCATCTACCAAGGCGTCAAGTTTTGCAGTACTTACGCCCAAATCCGCCAAAATACGGTGTGCGAAAGTCATTTGCTTACCCATATTTTCAATACGGCCAAACGCCAAATCATCTTCTGCAACAGCCGCAATCTCCCCCAATTTATTGAGCTGCGCTCCAACTTCAACAGGATTCGATTCTAAACGAGAACGTAAAGCTTCAACTGTTTCGCGAGTCATTCCTTTGCATCCAGAATCCGCCAAAACAAGCCACGCACGCATGTTAATTTCCATGCGATCAAAACAGCCACGACTAAAACGCACAGGCCAGGAAGCAGCAGTTGCAGTGGCATCCAAGCCTGAAGAACATCCGTGAGCCACACACTCAGCAGTCTGCGTCAACTTAAAAATCTCATCATTGCTAGCTGCAACGCCATAATAGTCAAGAATCGCACGAATTACAGCACCGGCAGCTGCCGCAGACGAACCAAGACCTCGTTCTGCTGGAAAATCAGACTCGGTAAAAATGTGCAAATTCTCACCGCTCCACCCTGCAAACTCTAGCGACGCGCGAATTGCTGTTCGTATGCTATTAAAGCGCGTAGGAATTTCGGAAAGTTTGCCAGTAAAGTCAAGGCATGAAAGAGTTATATGTGAATCGAGATTCGTCGTAGATGCTAAAGATTCGCTTGATGTAGAAGATAAAGATTCACACGAAACAGGTGCTAAAGATTCATTGCAACTAGTTACAACAGCGCGCATACGCAAGTTTTTAAGCGGCAAAGCTATTGCAGAATGGCCATAAACCACGGAATGTTCGCCAAAAAGAATAACCTTCGCGCAAGTTTCGCCATAACCTTTGTGATTGCTGTATTTTATTGCGTTTTCAAGATTTGCGCTTACGGAATTTTTACAAGCATACTCTTCGTCATTGCGAATAGCAGATATGTTGGCATCTTGCGCTTTTGCGTTCATACTAAGCTCGTCAGCCAGTTCATATTTGCTTTCCAGCACAGTTTGCATCTCCTTTATAATTTCGCAATTTTCCAACTGTTCTAATTTAGTCGAGTAAAACTTAAAAAACTACGTTACGCACGTGACACTTACAACACATTCACATTTGGAAAACGGCAGAAACTTTACACGAGTGTAAAGTTTCGGTCGGATTAAAGCAATAAAACAGCAGAAACTTTACACGCTTGTAAAGAAAAAGTCGCAAAATGGCAGAAAAACGGCAGAAACCTTACACGAGTGTAAAATTTCGGTCGGATTAAGGCAATAAAACGGCAGAAACTTTACACGCTTGTAAAGAAAAGGTCACGCGGGGAATAGAAATGTAAAACCGACCAGCGCGCAGCAATAAAAAAACTCTGCGCAGCATCGCAATGAGAAAACTCAATACAACGCAAACGCAGAGTTAATGCTTAAGTTCAATCCACATGTATTACAAGCAGAAAACCACTAAAAGCAAGAATCTGCTTGCTGCAACATGTTTTGTAAAATTCACAAAGCTACTTACTCAGCCACAACCTTAACAGTGAAGGAAGCGGTGATTTCCGGATGCAACGTTACGGTTGCTGGGAACTCACCAGTGGTCTTAATAGTAGCAACCTTAATTGCGCGAGCCTCAACTTGAGCCTTGGAAGCCAAAGCAGCAGCAATCTTATCGGCAGAAACGCCACCGAAAAGCTTGCCGGATTCGGAAACCTTAGCAGAAAGCTCCACAACGGTGCCTTCAATCTGAGCCTTAGCTGCAACTGCCTCTTCACGAGTGGCAACAGCCTTGGCAAGACGAGCGCGACGCATTGCTTCAATCTGGGAAGCAGCACCCTTGTTCCATGCAAAAGCAAGACCCTGAGGAATCAGGTAGTTGCGTGCATAGCCAGCCTTAACTTCAACAACGTCACCAGAGTGACCGAGGTTGGCAACAGTCTTGGTAAGAATAACCTTGGTTTCAGCCATATTCCTATCCTCTCAATCAGCGACCGGTAGTGGCGTAAGGAAGCAAAGCCATTTCGCGAGCATTCTTCACTGCCTTCGCGATCTTGCGCTGTTCCTGCACGGTTACGCCGGTGATACGACGGGAACGAATCTTGCCGCGGTCAGAAACGAACTTGCGCAGCAAAGCAACGTCTTTATAATCAATTTCAGTAATCTTGGCAGCCTTCAAAGGATTTGGCTTCTTTTTGAAAGGCTTGACCGGTGGTTGCGGCCTTTTGCGTGACATAAGATGTCCTCTCTCAAATCCGTTATGCTTTTTGTTCGCATAACATTTAACTGATGATGTATTTATAAGGATTAAGTAAGCGCGTAAATAAGTGCATAAATAAACAAATAAATACGCTATCTATAGCTCAACTAAAACGCTAGAACTCAGGTTCTTCAGAATCGCCACCAAAATCAGAATTGGCACCGAAAGTTGAAAAACTATCGTTTGTTGGCGCAGCAGCACTCCACGGATCAGCCGCTGAAGAACTTGCGGCATGCTGAGAAGCAGTCTGGCTAGCAGCATAATTTGCTCCGCCAGCATAACCTGCACCAGCAGCATTTGCTGCACGCGAGCCACCAGCAAAACCTGTTGAAGAGCTTTGGCGGTTAACTTGCGCAGTTGCATAACGCAAAGATGGACCAATTTCGTCAACTGTAAGTTCAACAACTGTGCGATTAGAGCCGTCTTGCGCTTGATACGAACGCTGCGACAACCTGCCTTGAGCAATCACGCGCATGCCTTTAGAAAGGCTGTTTGCACAATGTTCTGCCAAGTCTCTCCACGCTGAGCAACGCATAAATAATGCAGGCCCATCCTCGAACTGATTCGTATTACGATTAAACGTTCTAGGTGTGGATGCAATGGTAAAGCTCGCAACAGAAGCACCGTTGGAAAGTGCCCTTAATTCAGGATCCGAAGTGAGATTTCCCACGACGGTAATAATTGTTTCACCTGCCATATCGTGCCTTTTCTTTCTCGCTTTACTCGTAATCGCATGTTAGTTAGCAATTACTGGCAATTTTGTGCGCAACTTATGCGCGGTTGTTTACGTATTTATTTAGCTTAACTAGTTTTTATTTAATTCACTAGAGCTTACTTAGTTTTGCTAGTTTTTACTTAGCGTCCTTGCGAAGAATCTTCGTGCGGATTACAGATTCGTTAAGGTTCAAAACACGGTCAAGTTCGTCACTTACAGATGGCTCGGCAGTGTAGTTCACCACAACGTAGTTACCTTCGGTTTTGCCTTCAATTTCGTAGGCAAACTTGCGGCGACCCCAGTAATCGGTACCGTCAACGGAACCGCCCTCGTTGGTGACAAGCTCAAGATACTGCTCGGTCAACTTCTTAAGACCGTGCTCATCCAGCTCAGGATTTGCAATGAACATCAGTTCATACTTATGTGCAGACATCACCCACCTCCTTCGGACTATCGGCTGTGGACCTTCCACAGCAGGAGTGTGTTTGCAAAATATGCGCGATATGTTTGATGACAAGCACCAAAACCGCACACAACTTTGCTATTTTACAGCACGCTCGTGACGACGAGAGTTACGCGCTTAAACGATGGTGTCAGGCGGCAGAAACTTTACAGCGGCGTAAAGTTTCGGTCGGCTACACGCCAAAAAACGGCAAAAACTTTACACGGGAGTAAAGGAAAGGTCGTTTTCGTGCTAAAAAGCGGCAGAAACTTTACAGCGTTGTCAAGAAAAGGTCGTTTTCGTGCTAAAAAACGGCAAAAACTTTACACAGGAGTAAAGTTTTGGTCGGAATCAAGCGCAAAGTTCCGCAGCACACGCACGCATCGGCTATTTCCCAATAATTCTAGGCACTCCAACAGCTGCAAGTTTCTTCTCAAGCTTCCTAGGATCAAGGATATCCGAGTAATTAAAGCGCACGATTTTATTTACGCCACATTCCTTCATAAGCAATACCTCACGTTCCGCTTGTTTGTCGATATTCTTATGAATAACACTCTGGTTTCGCGATTCGAATAAATTTTTATTGTCTTCTGAAGAATTAAGATTCACATTCTTATATTGCGCATCATCTGTATCAATGTAGTATTTCGAATACCCGTCAAACTCCCCAACAATCAACTCCCCATTATTCAGGCTCCACAAAAAGTCGCAACGATACTTCAAATTTACATGTGGAATCTCAAACTCACGCTGTAATTCTGGTATCATAAATCCTAAATTAATCATTGTTCCCCGAGCTAAGGATTCACCAGCGTTCTCGCTAAGACCATTTGCAAAGAAGCAAAGCTTACATAATTTAGCCAACTTTTTTTGTTCACACTCAAAAATTTGCTTAAAAGACAATGAAAAATTAGTCCCACCATTCGTTTTTGCATAGTTTCGCAAGTCATCCAAATAAGCGTAATCCCTTGTATAATGACGTTGGTTTTTGTGTAAACTGCCATTCGCACACGTTTTATTATTTGCAATCTCACTATTACAATCGACGCCACTCAAGTTATTCTTGCAATCGCAGTATCGGCTTTTGCAAATTTCGATCACTCTGTTTAAATTCACATTATCTCGCGCTGCTGAATCGAAAATAGGCAAAGCAAATCTAAATGAGTAATTATTAGCAACGTCAAACAACATAGTGCTTTTATCTACCAAGTGACTTTTTATTTCTTCAGTCACGCAATCGCTTGCATGCGGAAGCTTTATTAATTGTCCAGTACTGTTATTCTCACGCGTTAAAATGCGGACATCATCGCTCATACCATTCTGTTCGTAACCTACGGAAGGAATAACTTTTAGTTGATTGTTATACTTGTTTGATTTTCGCTTGTTGCTTCGAATATAAATTTTAGTATCTCTTGCGTCCACACAATTTTTCTTTTTGCTAAGAAAAGCATTATCATAGCAATTTTTTTCGCTGTCATAATCTTTCGAAACTTGATACCCAAGAAGTGCCGAGGCAGTCGAAGCTGTTAATTTACAATCGGGGTGCGATTCAATAATAGATAACGCAATATGACGTATTTTTTCAGCTTCGTAAAGACTATTCCAATATTCTTTACGCATGTAAAGATTTTTGTACACGCGCACAGCTTCTCCACGTTGCGATGACCTTTGAACTGCTTTTCTTTCAGCATTAGTTTTCGGGGCGAAGCAACGCTTATTCTGTTCACTATTCGAAAATAAATCGTTTATATAAAAA
>NZ_LXJL01000009.1:0-29438 GCF_001641215.1 Gardnerella sp. 30-4
TTATTTACTATATTTATGTTTACACAGTTGAAAGCAAAAATATGTAGAAGAAGTTGCAAAAATGCGGCGCGATTTTTGTAGATTCCTGCAAGTGCTGCGAAACAAGCAAAATGAGACAATAGCGCAAAAGTAAGTAAGTCATGAACAAAAGATATAGTCGAAGGATGGTTCGGAGTGCGCAATTGCAACAAATTGTGAAGTCAAGCGCTGAGATTACATCCGTAAAACCTGATCTAGATAGTGCTAGCGAAGGGAAACATTATGACAACATGCAACACTGAAAAAACAAATACCTGCAACGAAGCAAACGAATACTGCACAAGCTCAACAACGCAAGTCGACACATGCTTCTCTGTACGCGCACGCCGACGTATGTTCCTTAACGACGTGCGTCAATGCATCGAACGTGTGCGCACACAGCAGCCACTCACCCATTGCATCACGAACGTAATCGTGCAAGACATTACAGCCAACGCACTGCTCGCTGCAGGAGCATCGCCAATTATGGTAACCGATCCAGAAGAAGCGCATGCACTTGCGCAAATTGCCACAGGCGTGCTCATAAACGTTGGCACATTCCATCAGCCAGAAACTTCCGAATACATGCGCGCAGCTGTTGAAGGATGCGAAAAAGCTGATACTCCGTGGGTGCTTGACCCGGTTGGAATCGGCGTTCCAGCACTTGCACCTCGCGCGCGCTTTGTACACGAAATTATTAAGCACCACCCTACTGTAATTCGTGCAAACGCTTCCGAAATAATGGCACTTGCAGGCAAAGAAAGCAACGGAAAAGGCGTAGATTCTCACGATAACGTAAACGACGCGCTTCAAGCTGCTCGCGAATTAGCTAAAAAATACGGATCCGTAGTGGCAATTTCCGGAGAAAAAGACGCGATTTACGCTCACGGATGTTTAGCTCGCGTAACAGGTGGCCACAAAGCTATGACTAAGGTAGTTGGAACAGGTTGCGCTTTGGGAGCGTTAGTTGCAGCATACGTTGGCGCAAACCCGGAACGTCCGCTCGCAGCAACTGTTGCAGCGCACGTGCACGCAGCAGCGGCTGGAACTTGGGCAGCTCGCCAAACCACAGCTCCAGGCACTTTCCGCACACTGTGGATGGATGCGCTTTCAACTCTTAGCGTAAATGATATGTTTAGTTTGACAAATATTGAGTTTACGGTGGAGCCTGTTGATTGGACACTGTATTTGGTAACGGATCCGCGCATGGGAAATCGCCCGGAAGAAGAAGTTGCAGTAGAGTCAGTTGAAGGCGGAGTTACAGTTGTGCAATTGCGCGATAAGTATTCCAATGACGCTGAAATTTCGGCCAAGGCGAAGAAGTTGCGTCACGCGCTTATTGATTCCGGACACGGCGATGTACCTGTGTTTATTGACGATCATGTTGATTGCGCGGCTCATCTTGGTTTCAACTTGCACGTTGGGCAAAAGGATACGCCGTTTGTTGAGGCGCGAAAGGCGATGCCGGCCGAGTGGATGGTTGGGCTTTCTTGCGCTCGACCGGATTTGATGGAGAAAGCTTACCGCGAGTGCAAAGAAAACGACGTTCCACTGCCGGATGTGATTGGCATTGGTGCAGCTTTTGAAACGCATACGAAAGCGCACGACGTGCCTCCACTGGGAGTTGAAGGCGTAAACGAAGTTGCGAAAGTTGCGCACTCTATGGGCGTAAAAACGTTGGCAATTGGCGGAATTCACGAGAACACGGTGTTCCCTATTCGCGGTCTTGAGCTTGACGGAGTTTGCACAGTGTCGGCGCTTATGTGCGCTGAGGATGCTGGGAAAGTAGCGCGCGAGCTTAAAAGCGTGATTACTGAGTAAAACTGGCACGCGTGCGCGACGACCTGCTTTCGCGCTTAGAGCGTAGCGCGCGAAAGCAACTCGGAGCGTGAGCTTGCACTTATAGTGCGAGCGCTTTTGACGCTGATATAGAACATTTGCCGGAAAATTCCCGGCATTTGTTTACGAACAGAGCTTCGATGTTCACACAGTTTGCTGAAGGATGCGCACGGAATGGTTTACCGGTCCATGCCCGCGCTCGCCGCCGCGCCCAACATGCAATTCACTTCCAGCAGCAATCGCCTCTCGAAGCCACGCCGTTGACCATTCAAGTGCGCGAAGTACAGTATCGTGATCACTCAAATTCTTTCCCTCGCGCAAAGCAAGCCCAATTTTCGTAGCAAGCGCAGAAGAAAGCGAGCAACCAGTTCCGTGAGTTGTGCTTGTTTCAACTCGTTCGCTTGGTACGTGACTTGCGTAGCCATCCGGGAAAACCGCAGTATTTCCAACGTCTTCGCCAGTTAAGTGCCCACCTTTTACGATTACAACAACGCTGTTTTTTGCAGCCAACTTGCGCGCCTGGTTGCAAGCTTCCTCAAAATTTTCCGCAACACTTGACTCGCACAAAGCCGCCAATTCCGGCACGTTTGGCGTCACTACATCAACGCAGCTTATAAAGTTTCGCATCGCATTTTCAGCACTTGCCTCAAGCAAGCGCTTCCCGGAAGTTGATATCATAACTGGGTCTAGAACGCTTACAGGAACCGGATTATCGCGCATCCAGTCTCGCATTGCTTCAATGTATTCTGTGCATCCGAGCATGCCGATTTTTAGTGCATCAACTGTAACGTCGTCGTACACGCATGAAAGTTGTGTGCGGAAAAAGCTTACTGGTGGCGTGAATACTTCGCGCACCTCGCATGTGTTTTGCGCAACAAGATTAGTTGGTATACACATGCCGTAACCGCCTGCCGCCATGATTGATTTAAGATCTGCCTGTATTCCGGCTCCACCTGTCGGATCTGTGCCAGCTACGCTTAGCACGCGTGGAATGATTGGATTTGATTGCTGCGAAAGCGATTGCGTATGTTGCAAGTCGTTCTGCTTACTTGATACTAGCGTCATATTTTTTATTATATTGCGTCGCGCTCGTTTGTGTTCAAGTAGGTCGTTACTAGAGCAGTGATATGTACCCCCTTTTCTGCACCAGTGTCCGAAGGTAGGCAAAATCACACTCACGCAGCGCGACGACCTGCTTGAGCGCTGCGATTTAGCGCGCGAAAGCAACTCGGAGCGCCGAGCTTGCTCAGAGTTGAAAGCACAGTGTGCTTTCGACGCAAGCGAGGTCTACCTTCGTCTCGATTGACGAAGGCAGGGCAGAGTTGCGTGGCTGTGCTTTAGAAACTAAGTTGTGGTTAGTGTGCGCTGACGACCTGCTTGAGCGCTGCAATTTAGCGCGCGAAAGCAACTCGGAGCGCCGAGCTTGCTCAGAGTTGAAAGCACAGTGTGCTTTCAACGCAAGCGAGGTCTACCTTCGTCTCGATTGACGAAGGCAGGGCAGAGTTGCGTGGTTGCGCTTTAGAAACTAAGTTGTGACTGGCGTGCGCTGACGACCTGCCTGAGCGCTGCCATTTAGCGCGAAGACAACTCGGAGCGGAAACTCGCTTAAGTTGGAAGTCCAGTGAACTTCCAACGCGAGTTTCGTAAGCGAGCACGTAATCCACGCAAGCGCCAACTGCGCCAGTAACAAAATGGGGCTTCAAGCCCGAAAGCTTGAAGCCCCATTTTTATATCAGATTAGCGCAATCACTCAGCTTCGTCGCCATAATCGCTCTGACCACCCTGATCGTCAAGGAAGTCATCTGGATTAAAGTCGTCGCCGAGCTTCATATCACCAAAATCAATGTTGGAGAAGTCAACATCGCCCATATCGCTCTCACCGAAGTTCGAAGGCGTGCTATCTGCACCGCCCAAACCAAAGTTCGGATAAATAGAGTCGCGAACCTGAGGATCCGGCTCCACACTAGCATTGCGGTAACGTGCCAAACCGGTACCAGCTGGGATGAGCTTACCGATAATCACATTCTCCTTCAAGCCCTTAAGGTCATCTTCCTTCTGGCTCAAGGCGGCCTCAGTAAGCACACGCGTAGTCTCCTGGAACGATGCTGCAGAAAGCCAAGAATCCGTAGCCAAAGAAGCCTTGGTAATACCCATAAGCTCTGGTCGACCAGCAGCAGGCTTTCCGCCGTTCTTTACAGCAGCCAAGTTTGCCTCGCGGAACTTTGCTTGATCCACAAGCTCACCTGGAAGAAGATCCGTATCGCCAGAATCGATCACCGTAATGCGGCGAAGCATCTGGTGCACAATAACTTCAATGTGCTTATCGTGAATATCAACACCCTGAGAACGGTACACGTTGTGCACTTCTTCCACGATGTTCACCTGAGCCGCACGCGGACCAAGAATACGCAGAATCTTCTTAGGATCCACAGAACCTTCAATCAGCTGCGTACCAACCTCAACATGGTCGCCATCTTTTACAAGCATTGGCGCACGACGAGTCACTGGGTAAACGATTGGATCAATCGTAGTGTCGTCTGGAGTCAAAGTCACCTGACGGCCGTGATCAGTATCCTCGACCTTCACAACGCCTGGGAACTCAGCGATTGGAGCCTCACCCTTAGGAGTACGAGCCTCGAAAAGCTCCGTAACACGAGGAAGACCCTGAGTAATATCAGAAGCCGAAGCGACGCCACCAGAGTGGAAGGAACGAAGCGTAAGCTGCGTACCAGGTTCACCAATGGACTGTGCTGCAACAATACCAACAGCCTCACCAACATCCACGAGTCGGCTTGTAGCCAAGGACCAGCCGTAGCACTTTGCGCAAACGCCGCGCTTGGATTCGCAAGTAAGCACAGAACGCGCCTTAACTTCCTCAACGCCGTGAGCAACCAAATCACGCAAAACGTCCATAGAAAGTGCGTCGCCACACTTTGCCAAAACTGTCGTACCGTCAGCAGGATCAATTACGTCTGCAGCAAGCAAGCGCGAGTATGGACCACCGTCAGCAGCCTTAACAAGCGTCAAATTGCCGTTTTCGTCGCGATCAGCAATCTTCATCATAAGACCGCGCTTAGTGCCGCAATCTTCTTCACGCACGATTACTTCCTGCGAAACATCCACAAGACGACGAGTCAAGTAGCCAGATTCTGCCGTACGAAGTGCGGTATCTGCCAAGCCCTTACGAGCGCCGTGCTGCGAGATGAAGTACTCCAACACGGAAAGACCATCGCGGTAGTTTGACTTAACAGGTCGAGGAATAATCTCGCCCTTAGGGTTTGCCACGAGGCCTCGCATACCAGCAATCTGACGAATCTGCATCCAGTTACCACGTGCGCCTGACTGAACCATGATGTTCACGTTGTTGTCATCGTGGAAGTTTTCGCGCATTGCGTCTGCAACCTTGTCGGTGCATTCAGTCCACAAGTTGATCAACTCTTGACGACGCTCTTCGTCTGTAAGAAGACCCATATCGTATTGAGAGTTGATTTTTGCAGCCTGATCCTCGTAATCTTGCGCAATTTGCTCGCGATTTGGAGGAAGCACAATGTCAGAGAATGCCATCGTTACGCCAGACCAAGGAGCGCGAGTAAAGCCGAGATCCTTCAAAGCGTCGAGTGTTGCTGCAACTTGAGCTGTAGAATAGCGGGTTGCAATATCGTCGACGATCTTAGAAAGTACGCCCTTTGGCACCTGCTCATTTACGAACGGATAGTCGACTGGCAAAGTTCCGTTGAACAAAATGCGTCCGCAAGAAGTTGCAAACAGTACAGTCCCGTCCTTAAAACGCTCTTCGCGCACAACGTCTGGGCTGCCTGGCTCAGGGTCAACAACCTTAAGCTCAGCAGGCTCCCAATTCTTTGGCAATACGAAGTCTGCAGGAACTCGAATCAGCACCTTAGCTTGCATATCAATCTCATGCTTGTCGAGAGCCATTTCAGCTTCAGCAAGCGAGGAGAAGATTCGGCCCTGACCTTTTGCTCCGTCAATTACGGTAGACAAGTAGTAAAGACCCAGAATCATATCCTGAGAAGGCATAGTCACGGTGTGACCGTCTGCTGGCTTCAAGATATTGTCGGAAGCCATCATCAAAGTGCGCGCTTCCGCTTGAGCTTCTGCAGAAAGCGGAAGATGCACTGCCATCTGGTCACCATCGAAGTCTGCGTTGAATGCTGCACAGGCAAGTGGCGGCAGGTGGATTGCTTTACCTTCAACCAAAATCGGCTCGAATGCTTGAATACCCAAGCGGTGAAGTGTAGGTGCGCGGTTAAGAAGCACAGGATGTTCGGAAATAACTTCTTCCAAAACGCCCCAAACTTCGGAGTCGCCACGGTCAACCAGACGCTTTGCGCTCTTCATATTCTGAGCGAAGCCCTGATCCACCAAACGCTTAATAACGAACGGCTTAAAAAGCTCCAATGCCATTGGCTTTGGCAAACCGCACTGATGCATGCGAAGGCTTGGACCAACGACGATTACGGAACGACCAGAGTAATCAACACGCTTACCAAGCAAGTTCTGGCGGAATCGGCCTTGCTTACCTTTAAGCATGTCGGAAAGCGACTTTAATGGTCGGTTGGATGCGCCGGTTACTGGGCGTCCGCGGCGACCGTTGTCGAAGAGTGAGTCGACTGCTTCCTGAAGCATGCGCTTTTCGTTATTAAGCATAATCTCAGGAGCACCAAGCTCAATAAGTCGCTTCAAACGGTTGTTACGGTTGATTACACGACGGTACAAATCGTTCAAATCGGAAGTTGCAAAACGACCACCATCAAGCTGAACCATTGGTCGCAAGTCTGGTGGGATTACTGGAATTACGTCCAAAACCATAGCTTCTGGCTTGTTTCCAGTAGTCAAGAACGCGTTTACAACCTTCAGTCGTTTCAAAGCGCGAGCCTTGCGCTGACCGGTTCCGTTGTCAATTTCTGCGCGAAGTTCTTCGGCAGCAGACTTCAAATCGAAATCTTGCAAACGCTTCTTAATAGCTTCAGCACCCATGCAGCCTTCGAAGTAATCGCCATAGCGATCTTCCATCTCGCGCCACAAGTCAACGTCGCCTTCCATATCGCCGGCACGCAAGCCCTTGAAACGATCAAATACGGCGTTCAAACGCTGAATTTGCTCGTCATAGCGAGTACGAATAGCAGACATTTCGCGTTCTGCACTAGCACGCAACTTAGATCTTGCAGCACCTTTGCCTTCGCCAGATTCTTCCAGCTCATGCAAGTCTTCTTCAACTTTCTTAGCGCGCGCTTCAATTTCGTTATCACGACGCTTGCGAAGGTTGCCGATTTCTGTATCGAATTCGTCTTGCAAATCTGGAAGATCTTGGTGACGCTGCTCTTCGTCGACTTTCGTAACCATGTAGGCTGCGAAGTAGATTACTTTTTCAAGATCCTTAGGTGCAATGTCGAGCAAGTAGCCCAAACGGCTTGGCACACCCTTGAAGAACCAAATGTGCGTTACCGGAGCTGCAAGCTCAATATGACCCATGCGTTCGCGGCGAACGCGACTGCGGGTAACTTCTACGCCGCATCGTTCGCACACGATTCCCTTAAAGCGCACGCGCTTATACTTGCCGCATGCGCACTCCCAATCGCGAGTTGGACCGAAGATCTGCTCACCGAACAGACCGTCCTTCTCTGGCTTTAGGGTACGGTAATTAATGGTTTCTGGCTTCTTTACTTCGCCGTGGCTCCAGCTACGGATATCTTCGGCGGTTGCCAGTCCAATCCTCAGTTTGTCAAATGCGTTGACGTCCAGCACTCTTATCGTCCTGTCTCATGAAATTGTTTTTAACGTTTCTTAATTTCTTAAAGTGTGTTCGTTACCGAATCACTGGTATTCAGGTTCAACAGCAATCTGATCTTCCTTGGCGGACGAATCTGGTCGAGCGCCAATATTGAAGCCAAGATCGTCGGAAGATGAAACTGGGTCGTCCTCTTCATCCTTCATGTCGATTGCGACGCCTTCAGCGTTCAACACCTCAACATTAAGCGAAAGCGACTGCATTTCCTTAAGCAACACCTTGAATGATTCAGGAATGCCAGCTGGTGGCAGGTTATCGCCCTTGACGATAGCACCGTACACGCGCACACGACCGTCGACGTCATCAGACTTCGTAGTCATCATTTCGTGCAATGTGTAAGCAGCACCGTAAGCCTCGAGCGCCCACACTTCCATTTCGCCGAAGCGCTGACCGCCGAACTGAGCCTTACCACCCAACGGCTGCTGGGTAATCATGGAGTAAGGACCAGTGGAACGTGCGTGAATCTTATCATCAACCAAGTGATGCAGCTTCAAAATGTACATGTAGCCCACAGAAATTGGCTTCGGGAATGGCTCACCAGTACGACCGTCGAATAAGGTTGCCTTACCGTCAGAGCCAACAAGCTTGTCACCATCGCGATTTGCGAGTGTTGTAGAAAGCAAGCCCTTCAAAGTTTCTGGTCGCACGCCGTCGAATACTGGCGTTGCAACTGGAGTGCATGGATCGCCATGCTCAGCACCTTGCGGCACGTACTTCTTCCAAGCTGCTTCCAAGTCTGGATCCAAGTTAATATCCCAGCCAGCGTGAGCAATCCAACCCAAGTGAAGCTCGAGCACCTGACCCAAGTTCATTCGAGAAGGCACACCCAACGGGTTAAGCATGATGTCAACTGGAGTACCATCAGCCAAGAATGGCATATCTTCTTCTGGCAAAATACGGGAAATAACACCCTTGTTGCCGTGACGACCGGAAAGTTTATCGCCTTGCGTAATCTTACGATGCTGAGCAATGTAAACGCGAATCATTTGGTTCACGCCGTTTGGAAGCTCGTCACCGTCGTCTTCAGCGTCTTCACGAGTGATTTCCTTAACTGCAATCACAGTACCAGTCTCGCCGTGTGGCACGCGCAAAGAAGTATCGCGCACTTCGCGGCTCTTTTCGCCGAAGATTGCGCGGAGCAAACGCTCTTCTGGAGTAAGCTCGGTTTCGCCCTTAGGAGTTACCTTACCAACCAAAATATCGCCAGCTTCGACTTCAGCGCCAATACGAATAATGCCGCGCTCGTCGAGATTTGCAATCGCATCTTCGCCAACGTTTGGCAAGTCACGAGTAATCTCTTCGGAACCAAGCTTGGTTTCGCGAGCGTCGATTTCGTATTCTTCAATGTGAATAGAAGAAAGCGTATCGTCTTGCACAAGACGCTGGGAAATAATCACAGCATCCTCGTAGTTGTAACCGTTCCAAGGCATGAATGCAACGAGCAAATTCTTACCCAATGCAAGTTCGCCCTTTTCGGTTGCAGGACCGTCTGCCAAAACTGTACCAGTTTCAACGCGCTCGCCATCTTTAATAAGCGGCACTTGGTTGTAGCAAGTAGTCTGGTTAGAACGCTGGAACTTTGAAAGCTTGTAGCTGGACTGAGTTCCATCGTCGTTCATAACGCGAATAATATCTGCAGAAACGTAAGTTACTACGCCCGGCTTTTCAGCCAAGATTACGTCGCCAGAATCAACTGCTGCACGCCATTCAGAACCGGTACCAACAAGTGGTCGCTCCGACTTAATAAGCGGCACAGCCTGACGCTGCATGTTCGTACCCATCAATGCGCGGTGGCCTTCATCGTGCTCCAAGAATGGAATCAAGGAAGCGCCGAGAGAAACCATCTGACGTGGGGAAACGTCCATGTAATCTACAGTGCTTACAGGCACATCGACTGCTTCTTCTTCGTCCACGCGAGCAAGTGCTTGAGTGCCAACGAAGTTGCCGTTTTCGTCGAGTTCCTGGTTTGCTTGAGCAATAACGTGCTCGGCTTCGCGGTCTGCAGTCATGTATTCGACTTCATTAGTTACGTGACCATTCACAACCTTGCGGTATGGGGTTTCGATGAAGCCGAATGGATTGATGCGTCCGAAGGTTGCCAAAGAACCGATAAGACCGATGTTTGGACCTTCTGGGGATTCGATTGGGCACATACGTCCGAAGTGGGATGGGTGCACGTCTCGAACTTCCATAGAAGCGCGATCGCGAGAAAGACCACCAGGACCAAGTGCGGAAAGACGACGCTTGTTCGTAACGCCTGCCAAAGGATTGTTTTGATCCATAAACTGGCTGAGCTGGGAAGTTCCGAAGAATTCCTTAATAGTTGCGTTTACTGGACGAATGTTAATCAAGGACTGAGGAGTAATTGCCTCTGCATCCTGAGTTGTCATACGTTCGCGCACAACACGCTCCATGCGGCTTAAGCCGGTACGAAGCTGATTCTGCACAAGCTCGCCAACCTGACGAATACGACGGTTGCCGAAATGATCGATATCGTCAACGTCAACGCGCAACTGTACGTCTTGACCGTCGCGCTTACCTGGGAAGGTTTTTTCGCCAGAATGCAACGTTACCAAGTACTTAATAGTTGCGATAATATCTTCGCGATTCAAGCTGCGATCGCTGTAATCTGCTTCAATACCGAGCTTGCGGTTGATCTTATAGCGACCAACGCGAGCCAAATCGTAACGCTTTGTGTTGAAGTAGAAGGAATCGAGAAGATTGCGACCAGCTTCTGGAGTTGCAGTATCTGCAGGGCGAATCTTACGATACAAATCGGTAAGTGCATCGTCTTGCGTTTCAATAGGCTCTTTTGCGAGCGCATCCAAAACAAGTGGATAGCCTTGGAAAGCATCTGCAATTTCGTCTTTCGTCATGCCGATTGCCATAAGGAATACGATTGCGGACTGCTTACGCTTACGGTCTACGCGAACGCCTAAAACATCACGCTTGTCAATCTCAAATTCCAACCATGCACCGCGGCTTGGGATAATCTTCGCACCGAAAACATCCTTGTCGGAAGTGCGATCTTGTGTACGATCAAAGTACACGCCTGGAGAGCGCACAAGCTGCGAAACGATTACTCGCTCGGTGCCACCAATAATGAATGTGCCGTGAGGAGTTTGCAATGGGAAATCACCCATGAAAACAGTCTGGCTCTTAATTTCGCCAGTTTCGCCGTTTTCAAACTCAGCATTCACATAAAGTGGAGCAGAATAGGTGTAATCCTTTTCCTTGCACTCGAGCACAGTGTGACGTGGCTCTTCAAAGTATGGATCAGAGAATGTGAGGCTCATCGTCTCAGCAAAGTTCTCAATTGGGGAAATCTCCTGGAAGACTTCGTCGAGACCAGAAACATGAGGCACGGTGTGAGTTCCGTTTGCTTCATCTTCTGCAACGCGCTTCTTCCAGCGTTCAGAGCCGATCAACCAATCGAAGCTGTCGGTTTGCACGCCGAGGAGGTATGGCACATCAATAGGCTCACAAATGGAGCCAAAATTCACACGATCTGACGCTTTATGCAACTTAATATCATGTTCGTCAGCACGTGCGATGACTTTCGTGGTGCTCGTCATAGCTTGTTCAGCAGCCAATGGACGTTCCTTTATCACTCGCTAGTTAACTATTTAATCTTTGAAAAACTAAAGAAAATCGCGGCAAACGAAACTGCCAAATAAGCAAGTTGCGATGCGCGGGCGCCTTCTTCGGTTCCATGAGCATGCCCGCTATATGACACACCTTACACAGTCTGTCTACTCTACCAAAAACTCCGGACTTTTCCCCACTAATAACGAACGCTCGCAATAGTAATGTGCAAGTTGCGAGTAAACTAAATACGTTACGATTACGAAGTTACGTAAAGATACTTAAAAAGCTAAGGAATAGCATGAATAACAGCGAGAATACGCAAGAAGCAGCAGCCAAAACCAAAAAGCAAACCGAAGAGCAAACCGAAGCACACAAAGCAGCAGCAAGCCGCGTAGAGCAAATGTACGAGTACGGCTACCGCAAATCAAATTATGGCCCAGACGAGCTTGTAACCGACGCTCACGGAAATCCGATTAGCGTTATGGACGCAATGCTCAGTGCCGACGATGCCGCGCGCGCAGAAACGCACACCCCTCACCTTTGCTTTTACTCCCCTCGTATTCCAGGAAATACAGGTTCCGCAATTCGACTTTGCGCTGTAACTGGCACTATCTTGCACTTGGTTGAGCCGCTTGGTTTTAATTTGCACGATACTAAATTACGTCGCGCAGGCTTGGATTATCACGATATGGCTCACGTTGTTTTGCACCCGAATTTTGAGAATTTAGTTGAGTCAATGCCAAATTCGCGAATTATTGCGTTTACTGCAAATGCTACGAAACTTTACACTGAAATTGAATATAAGTCGAACGATATTCTGCTTTTTGGACCAGAGCCAGGAGATATTCCTGATCCAATGGATGTTATGGCTGGTCCACATGTGGCAGAGCAGGTGCGTCTTCCTATGCGCCCGTCACTTCGTAGTTTGAATCTTACAAATTGTGCTTCTATTGCAGTGTATGAAGCGTGGAGGCAACTCGGTTTTACAGGCGGAAAGTAATCACGAAAGTATACGACGTTTACATAATCAAGCATGCAGCAAGATTCACAATCTCTCACCGAAGAACATCTCACCGAAGAAACTTCTCAGCCATTGCGCGAATTGGCAACACTTACGCGCGATAATGTTGCACTTTTTTGGCATAGTTGTGCACGCGATTTGCCTTGGAGGTTTGGGCACACTACCCCTTGGGGTGTGCTTGTGTGTGAAGTAATGAGCCAGCAAACGCAAATGAGCCGCGTTGTACCTTATTGGCTCACTTGGATGCAAACTTGGCCAGATGCACAATCACTAGCCCACGCTACGAGTGCTGAAATTATTACAGCTTGGGGTCGCCTCGGCTACCCTCGACGCGCGTTACGTTTACAATCTTGTGCTCAAGTTGTAGCAACAACATATCGCAATAAGCTGCCATGCACCTATGAAGAACTTATTGCCTTGCCAGGTGTAGGCGATTACACAGCAAGTGCAATACTCAGCTTTGCTTATGGCAAGCACATTGCGGTGATTGATACAAATATTCGCCGCGTACTTATGCGCGCTTTTACTGGAACTGAATCGCATGGTGGCAGCACAACGCAATCTGACCGCGAGCTTACTGCAGCAGTATTGCCGGAAGATAATCATGTTACTACTGCCACTGCTAACGCTACTAACACCACCAACACTACCTGCACTTCATCCATTTGGAATCAGGCAATTATGGAAATTGGTGCTACCATTTGCACAGCACGATCTCCGCAATGCACTACATGCCCTTTGCAAACATGGTGCCGTTTCAAAGCTGCTGGATTTCCAGGTCTTGGCCGCCATACCCGCCCACAGCAACATTTTGCCGGCACTAATCGGCAAGTGCGCGGCATTATTTTGCAGGCATTGCGTGAAGCACATAAAAAACAGCAGGTATTGCAACGTTGCGAGATCAACAATTTATGGTCGAATCAAACGCAACTTGACGAATGCATTGCTTCGCTCGATCATGACAGTCTTATCACTATATTGCCGGATGGCACTTTAGCACTACCTTAAGTAACTAACTAATTACGCTGCTTTTGTAACTCTTTAATTAACAACTTAATTACTTTGTATGTGAGTCTACCTTGTGTAGTGAGTACAGTTCATCTCATCGACTTATGTATTACAATGGTAAATATGTCAATGCCAACTACGTCACCACGTAAACCGCATCGCAATGCGAGTGCAACATCATTTCGCAACCCGATGCGCAAACCCGTGCGTAAGCCCGTACGCAACATGAGTGCAGCAAAACGAAAAATGTATCGTCGCCGCAGAATTGTTGTTGGTATTGCTTTGTTGCTTTTGATTATGCTGGTCATATTTTGCGTTATTAGCTTGAGTAAGGGTATTGCTGCTATTGGTAAAGCGATTGCTGGCCATGAAGTTACTATTGTTCGTCAACCAGTGCCAGACCCTCGTCCTGTTGGCTTAACACCTCATTGCACTGCTAAAGATATTCGTCTTGAGCTTTCTACTAAGTCACAAACTGTTCCCATGGGTGGTAGCGTTGAATTGACAGAACGATTTGTGTACGAAGGAAACTCTTCTTGCCTTATTGACGCATCGGATATGAATGCCGTTTTAACGATTAATAGTAGTGAAGAAGTTACGCAAGGTAAGCAAACAACTAAAGATAATAAAAAGAAAAATAATCAAGACAGCAAAAATAGCAAAGACAGCAAAGACTTTAAAGACTCCAGTAAGAGCGTTGACTACTTATCCCATGCAGTATGGCGTTCAGACGTATGCGATATGCCTTTGAAACCTCTTCTTATGGCAAAAGGCGACCATTTTGAGAAGAAAATTACTTGGAACACTAATTCCACTTCCGGCAAAGGCTGCACCGCTGATGAGGATTTGCCAAAAGTGAATCGCGGAACTTACGTTTTACGCATTGAGCACAAACGAGTACAAGGTTTGCATAGCGAACCTGTGCTAATTAACGTGCAATAATCGCTAGCATACCGTACAAAATGCGCTCGTACTAAAAGCTAGTAACAACTTGCGCATCAAAATTAAAGCCAGACGCGACGCTTGTGCCCGCAAAGCACGAAAGCAAGTCGAAACGTAGCTAATTCTTGAAGCTGTGTACTGGAGCAGGAATACGTCCGCCGCGAGTTACGAAAGCTTCGCAGCTTGTTTGGTTTACTGGCATAATCGGCGCATATCCCATTAATCCGCCGAAGTTCGCCATTTCGCCTACACCTTTTCCAATTACTGGAATAATTCGCACAGCGGTAGTTTTTTGATTAATCATGCCGATTGCAGATTCATCCGCAATCATGCCAGAAATCGTTGCAGCGGAAGTATTTCCAGGAATCGCAATCATGTCAAGACCGACTGAGCAAACGCATGTCATTGCTTCAAGCTTTTCAATAGTCAAGCAGCCAGACTTCGCAGCAGCAATCATATTTGCATCTTCCGAAACGGGTATAAACGCTCCAGAAAGACCGCCAACATAGCTACTTGCCATAATGCCGCCCTTCTTAACTTGATCGTTCAGCATAGCGAGCGCAGCAGTTGTGCCAGGAGCACCAACTTGGTCCAAACCGATTTTCTCAAGCACTTCGCCAACAGAATCGCCAACTGCAGGAGTTGGAGCAAGCGACAAGTCTATAATTCCAAACGGCACACCAAGCCTACGAGAAGCCTCTTGCGCAACCAACTGACCTACACGAGTAATCTTAAACGCAGTGCGCTTAATAGTTTCGCATAGAAAAGCAAAGTCTTTTCCTCTAGCAGCATCGAGTGCACTCGAAACAACGCCAGGACCAGACACGCCAACATTGATCACAGCATCGCCTTCAGTTACACCATGGAAGCCGCCTGCCATGAACGGATTGTCGTCCGGAGCATTGCAAAAAGCCACGAATTTAACACAACCGTAAGAATCGTTTCCAGCTGTAGCTTCAGCGATCTTTTTAATCGTGCGTCCGAGCAGCTCTACGCAATCCATGTCTATACCAGTTCGCGTCGAGCCGACGTTCACAGACGAGCACACAATTTCCGTCTCACTTAAGGCTTGTGGAAGCGACTCAATAAGCATGCGGTCTGCTGCAGTCATCGACTTTGCAGGAAGCGCCGAATACCCACCAATTAAATCAACTCCAACAGTGTGTGCTGCTCTGTCTAATGCGTGCGCAATTTGCACAAAATCTTCAGGCTTTTTACAAGATGACGCTCCAACAAGCGAAATTGGAGTTACGGTAATTCGCTTGTTTACAATTGGAATTCCGTAGTCGCGCGAAATATCGTTGCCGGTTTTTACTAAATCTTTCGCAAGACGTGTGATTTTTGCTTCAACTTTACAACAAACGTCCTGCAAGTTTTCGCAAGCGCAATCTAGCAGGTTGATTCCCATGGTGATTGTGCGAACGTCGAGCTGTTCTTGCTCAATCATCGAATTAGTTTCGCTTACTTCCATCAGGTTGAGCATTGTGTACTTCCTTACATTTACTTAGATTGCTGCGGATTTTAGATTCTGTGCATTGCAGTGAAAATATTGCTACGCTGGCAGCGAATACGCACGCCAATTTCGTCTCCTAGCGTTTCTAATCCTGCAGCAAAGTCGCCAAATTCGCAATCAACAGTAGACACGTCAACAATCATCATCATGTTGAAGAATCCGTCGACAATTGTTTGAGAAATATTCAAAATATTTACATTATGCTCGGCAGCATGCGAAGTAACTTTTGCAATAATACCAACGGTATCGCAGCCGACAACGGTAATAATCGCTCTGGAAGCATCAGATTGCAACGCTTCTTGCGATTCATTATTTTCTGCAACTGCTGTTGTGTTATTGGCGACCATATTTGCCTCCTGCCGTTTTGAACCCGTACGTTAATGCATAAAGCTTATGCAGTTACACGAATTATGCGGTTATTTGTTTTATATATTGTACGTTTTATGCGCTTTATGCGTAAATATTATGCTGTTTCATATCTTCCGGAAGTGCGTTGCGAAGCGACACAAGCGATCCAGAGCGGAACACGGAACGAATACCAGCAGCAAGAAGCGGCGCAATCGAAAGAACCGTCATATTATCAAGACGCTTCTCTTCAGGCACAGGAACTGTATCCGTCACAATGATCTCGCGAACTCCAGCAGCTTTCAAACGCTCAACAGCAGGTCCAGAAAGCAAAGCATGCGTTGCAACCAAAGTAACAGATTTTGCTCCAGCCTCACGCAAAGTGCGTACAGCTTCGCAAATAGTGCCAGCAGTATCAATCATGTCGTCAACAACAATGCAATCGCGTCCTTTAATCTCACCGATAATGCCATGAGCTTCAGCATGATTTGGACGAGTAATATCGCGCGTTTTATGAATAAAAGCAAGAGGTAAATCTCCGAGTTTTGCAGCCCATTGCTCAGAGACTTTGATGCGACCAGCATCAGGAGAAACAATAGTTGCGTTGTCGAGCTTCATAGAGTTTCGCACATAATCAATAAGCACAGGCATCGCAGTCAAATGGTCAACAGGACCATCAAAGAAACCTTGCTCCTGAGTTGCGTGCATGTCGACAGTCAAAATGCGCGTGGCGCCAGCAGCGCGGAATAAGTCAAACATGAGGCGAGCAGTAATAGGCTCACGTCCCTGATGCTTTTTATCCTGACGCGAATATCCAAAGAACGGTGCAACCACGTTAATACTGCGAGCAGATGCGCGTCGCAAAGAATCGACCATAAGCAGCTGTTCCATAATCCAATTGTTAATAGGATTCGTATGTGCCTGAAGCACAAACACATCTGAGCCACGAACAGGCTGAGTAAAGCGCACATACATTTCGCCATTCGCAAAATCGTAGGCAGTAGTCTCAAGCACATCAATACCAAGATACTGTGCAGTCTCATTAGCAAGCTCTGGGTATGCACGACCCGTAACTAACATCATCTGCTTTTTTGGATTGCCTTCAAGAATTATTGACATAATTGCCTTCCCGTTTGCAAACTGGTGTACGCGACATAGTCACTTCCCATTTTAGCAGCCTGTACGCCTCGTACGACACAACAAGCGTTTTATTTTAATGCGTTACTTTAAAAATTACTAAGCGCTACGTTTGCAAAGCAAAATCATCATTACGAAAATAAGCCCGAATCCCACAAAATCTGCCCATGAAAAAACGGCTCCAGTAAACATAACAGCAGTAATTGCAGCAGTAACAGGCTCGCTAGCTCCAAGCAAGGTGCCACGAACTGAACCTACTCGCATAATGCCCTCTAAGAAGAGCCAATATGCTCCAAAAGTTCCAGCAATAACAGTAAAAGTAAAAAGCAGCATAGCGCGCAAATCTAATGCAGGCATTGTTTCCCACGGTCGCACAAACGGAAGCATAATAAAACCAGCAATAATAAACGTAATGCCATTAACAGTCAGATTTCCCCATTTTGCAATCAATTTCACAGGCATAATAGCAAGCGCCGCTGTAGACGCAGCATCTGCAAGACCCCAAAGCAAACCCATAACAGGCAAAGATAGTGAAGAAAGATTACCGCCTGTAGCCATTAAAGCGGTTCCTGCAAAAGCTAGCACAACTCCAATAGTTTCGCGCATAGTTGGCACGCGGCGAGAGCGAAAACACACATAAACCAAAACAAACAGTAAGTTAAGGCTTTGAAGCACAGTAGCAGTGCCAGAATTAGTCCAATCAATAGTCCATAAATACGAAACTTGCGTAAGAAGAACACACACAATTCCCGTAATAGCCATTGAAATCCAAGTACGACCAGTTTTCACAGCACCACTTAACTGCTTAGGAGTGCACACTGCAGCAGTAATGACAAATAACATGCCAGCAGCAATTTGACGAACGCAAGCGATTTGCAAAGGAGATACGTGATACGTCGACATAAGGATTTTCGAAACTGTTGCGTTTGCACCCCAAAATGCGCCACCCAAAAGAGTTAAAAATATTCCTACAAGAATAGCGTTTGTAGAATGATTTAACGCTGGATTAGGTTTATTTGGAGTACCTTCGATTGCTTTTACTGCAGCTTTTGATGTGTCAAAAGTCTTTGAACCTGTTGATTGCAATTTCGAAGATTGTTGCTTTTTTGTTGAAGAGGAATCAATATTTGATGAATCCAAATCATGCGCACTGCTACGCCAAGAAAACTTAACCATTATTAGATTCACCTCGCATCCCCAAACAAGCAAACATGCAGTAATTATTGCACATCTACTCAACTAATTTGCTGGTAAACAACACTTTAGAGAAACATACTCTATTTGCACACACGAAAGAAATGTATAGTATTAAAAAATTACAATTCAAAATGCGCATATTAAACAATAAAATCAACGCACTAGCCATATGAAGGCGGTAACATGCACAACTACGCATCAAGCAGTAATACTTTTCAACCACACCACATCTTAGTTACTGGCGGCGCAGGCTTTATTGGATCTAATTTTGTGCATTACATAGCTAAACATCATACAACGGTTGCTGTTACGGTACTTGATTTGCTTACCTACGCTGGGAATATGGCAAATCTTTACGACTTACCTCAAGATTTTGCAAACAACCGATACGCTTTTATTCGCGGAGATATTCGAGACGAAAATATAGTTGATCAGCTATTAGATCCGCATAATCCAATTAAAACGGCAGAAGGAACAACACTTCCTGCTATCGACGCAATTGTAAATTTTGCTGCAGAATCACACAACGATAATGCAATCGAGTTTTCTGACCCATTTATAAGCACAAATATTTTAGGAACGCATACGCTCATTAAATTTGCACACAAATATAATATTCGTTTCCATCAAGTAAGTACCGATGAAGTTTACGGGGATTTTCCTATTGACAGCGTGCTTAAATTTGACGAGTCAAGTCCATATTGTCCGTCTAGTCCATATTCTGCAAGCAAAGCTGCAGGCGATCTGTTGGTAAAAGCATGGTGTAGGACTTACGGTTTGCGCGCAACTATTTCGAATAGCAGCAATAATTACGGGCCACGACAGCATATTGAAAAGTTTATTCCTCGCCAAATTACAAATATTATGTGCAATATGCCAGCAAAATTGTACGGCGTAGGAGATTCGATACGCGATTGGATCCACGTTGAAGATAATTGCGACGCAATATGGCATGTTCTAACGCGTGGAACAATCGGTGAAACATATAATATCGGTGCCAACTGTGAAGTTAACAACATAAATATTTTGCGGATTTTGATGCAGTTAATGGGCGTGCCGGAAACAAATATAGCGTATGTAAATCCCAGAATAGGCGAGGATAGGCGTTACGCACTAGATACTACGAAAATTCGAACGCAATTAAAATGGGAGCCTAAGTACAACAATCTGAAGCAAGGCTTGCAAGAAACAATATCGTGGTACGACTCTCACGCAGATTTATGGAAGCCTATTAAAGCGCAAGTCGAGCAGCATTATGCTGAATTAGGGCACTGAATTTGAGTGACGAATTTGGGTGACGAAATTGGGTTAAGCATCAATCGGGTTTTCGGCATGAAAAAAGGGCTTCTAGCAATTGGCTAGAAACCCTAGGCGCGGAGAATACGAGATTCGAACTCGTGAGGCTGTTACACCAACACGCTTTCCAAGCGTGCGCCATAGACCACTAGGCGAATTCTCCAAATGTTAACTTAACAACCAAATCGCTTGATAAGCAAACAACTTAAATAGAATACCACGAATTTGAGATATTGCAAATTAATACGCGCGTTGACACGCCGAAACGGCAGAAACTTTACACGAGAGTAAAGAAAAGGTTGCTTGCGCGGCGAAATAGCGGCAGAAACTTTACACGAGAGTAAAGAAAAGGTCGTTTGCGAGGTAATCACGCACTATCTACTAAAGCAGAACGATTAAGCAGCGCAATAAGTAGCAAGTAAGCAGCCACAGCACAGCAAGCAGCAACCTACTTAAGCAGCAACCTACTTAAGCAGCAACCTACTTAAGCAGCGGCTCTACTTGCGATTCATAAGCACGCAAAGCCATGTCGATTACGTTGTGCATGTCGTAATAGCTGTAAGTGCCCAAGCGACCGCCGAAAACTGTGCGAGGCTCAGCCGCAGCAAGCTCCGCATAGCGCGCATACAATGCTTTATCTGCATCAGTATTCACAGGATAGTAAGGCTCATCGTCGCGAGTTGCAGCGCGAGAATACTCCTGCCACACTACAGTTTCCCCAGCTTTCACACTTTTACCCGGCACAAAATCAGCTTCACCGCTAGTATCGCCACTAGCCTCTCCGCCAACTTCTTCACGCTCTGGATTAAAGTTCTTAAACTCAATCGCGCGCGTAAATGGCACATCAGCATCCGAATAGTTCATAACTGGGCAGCCAAAATGGTCGCTCTCCTCGTAACGCACTTCCTTAAAGTCCACAGTGCGCCACTTCAACTCGCCGAGCGCATAGTCAAAATACCTATCAACCGGACCGGTATAAACAACCGGCACTCCAGCCTCCGCCAACGCGCGCTTGTTAAATGGCTGCGACTCGTCGAAAAAGTCTACGCCAAGCGAAACGTGAATACGCGGATCGTCAATCATGCGCTGCATCCAAGCTGTGTAGCCGTCCGTTGGCAAGCCTTCCCAAGTGTCTTTAAAATAACGATTATTGTAGTTAAATCGCACAGGCAAGCGTTTAATAATTCCAGCAGGAAGCTCAGAAGGATCCGTTTGCCACTGCTTTGCTGTGTAGTTTTTAATAAACGCTTCATAAAGCGGACGCCCAATTAAGCTAATGCCCTTATCGTTCAAATTTTGCGGATCTTTGCCAGCAAACTCCCCCGCTTGGCTTGCAATCAAAGCCTTCGCTTCTTCTGGCGTGTAGTGCGCATGGAAGAATTGGTTAATCGTACCCAAGTTGATTGGCAACGGGTAAACTTCGCCGTCGTGAGTTGCGTACACGCGATGCACGTAGTTAGTAAACGACGTAAAACGGTTCACATAATCCCACACGCGCTTGTTGCTTGTGTGGAAAAGATGCGCACCATACTTATGAATTTCGATTCCCGTTCGCTCGTCAAAATACGAGTAAGCATTGCCGCCAATATGATTACGAACGTCAATAATTTCAACGCGAGCGCCAGTATGCTCCACTGCTTGTTGAGCTACAGTTAAGCCGAACAATCCTGCTCCAACAACTACTAAATCTGGGTAAGTTGCATTTTGGGAGATTGCTGCTTGCGTCATATCATTTACCTTTCGTACTTTTAGTTGGGCTTATTATTCAAACTATGCTCCAACTCAATTCATTCATGCACAATACATTCTAAGAATAGGCTTAAGCGTATATATAATATCTAATATGACTAAGGCAAAGAGTGCAAAAACCCAAGAAATACAAGAAGCGCAAAATACTAGCAGCGCAAATAGCAACAATAGAAGTTGGGAAGTTGTAAATCGTGTTGTTTACCCTGTAAAAGACGCTGAAATTACTATGCCACTTTACGTAATTCCTTGGCATCGCTCGTATTTGCAGCGCACTGTGCTCGATCCTCGTATGAATATGCGCGCAATCGATATAAATAATCTCAATCTTACTGATTTTAAAAAGCTTCTTGCAGACACTAGCAGTCATTTGCCAAATGTTGAAACTCAAGGGGTTTGCACTGTTCTTTCGCGCAACTCACTTTGCATTGCATCTGGAAAACATGTGTCTCTTTGCACTTTCTTTAACGCTTTTCCTGCAAGCTATTGGCAGCATTGGACGAGCGTAAAAACTGTTAAGTTCACTGCCAGTGTTGAAGGCACTGGCTACTTGCAACTTATGCGATCGACTGGCCGCGGGCTTACGTATCCTGTGCAAAAGTTTGAGTTTGATTCTAATAAACAGCAACCAAACCAGCCAGCACAAGTTACGCAAGATACACAAATTATTAGCTACGAAATACCGATGACCGGTCTTGCAGACGGTGGATATTTTTGGTTTGAAGCTAAAGCAAGCGATTCTAGCAGTCTAACTGTTAGCAATGCCGAATGGAGTGTTCCTTTTGTAAATAAAGTGCAATTTAGCAACACAAAGCATCAGGAAGATTCAGCTAAGCAATCAAATAGCACTTTTTCTATTGCTATTACTACGTTTAATCGCCCTTCATACTGCCACAATCAGTTGAAGGCAATAGTAGAGAACAAAGCACTTCGTGCGCGACTTGACACAATTTATTGCACAGATCAAGGCGCCGATTTAGTTAAAAATCAGCCTGGATTTAATGAAACAAGCGCAAATCTTGGCAACCAGCTCACCTATATTCAGCAGGCTAATTTAGGCGGTTCCGGCGGATTCTCGCGCGGCATGTTTGAAACGCTTAAAGCAGGAAAAAGCAGTTACACAATGCTTCTCGACGACGACGCAATTAGTGAAACAGAGTGTATTCTTCGCGCGCTTCAGTTTGCTGATTACACAATTAAGCCAGCCATTATTGGCGGCGGAATGCTTCACTTGGACAATCGTACCGTCCTTTACACTCAAGGTGAGCGTTTCACGCGCAACAATGTGTGGATGAAGCCTTCACAGAATCTTGATTACAATCATGATTTTGCAGCGATTACTTTGCAAGATTGCCCAGAACGTCACCAGCGAATAGACACTGATTACAACGGTTGGTGGATGAGCCTTATTCCAACTGCGATTATGAAAGAAATCGGTCTTTCGCTACCTGTGTTTATTAAGTTTGACGATACTGAATATTCGATTAGAGCACTTGAGCACGGATACCACACGATTTGCCTGCCAGGAGTGGCAGTTTGGCATCAAGCTTGGCACGATAAGGATCCTTCACGCACTTGGGAAGAGTACTTCTTCCAGCGCAATCGTTGGATTTGTGGATTACTTCATTGCACTCATCCAAGCTTACGTTTCGCGATTGAAATGCTTCGAAGCGACTTGGCTTCCGGCTTAAAACTTGCGTATTCTGCAATGCATTTGCATCATATGGGATTACAGGATATCTTGCGCGGACCGCAATATATTGTTGATTCAATGCCACAAAAGCTTGGCGAGGTTCGTAAAGCGCGCCAAGCGTTTAGCGACACGCAGCCGGTAAACGATAAGGCACTCATTAGTGAGGTTTTGCGCGAACACGTAAGCCCGTTTACTGCACATGACGCTAAGGCTTTGCGTAAAACACAAAAGCACGCAACGATTAAGGCTTTGTTTGCGCACGAAAAGCACGCAAAGAATCCTCGCCCAGAAGTTGCAATCCCAGCTCAAGACGTTTCTTGGCCTTCGTTTGTGGGAGTTAATACCGCAATTGTTACGGCTCCAGATGGCACTACTCTGAATCTTTTCCAACGAGATAGCAAGTTATTCCGTAAAATGTTGCGTGCGGACGCACTTTTGTCGTTAAAAATGTTGCGTAAGTGGAAGAAGCTGTCTAGAGAGTATCGCAGCTACGATATGGCGAACGTTGAAAGTTGGGATAAGATTTTCAACTCAACCAACAACAAGTAAGTAACGGAAGAAACAGCTACAAAACGCCGGAGAAATTACCGGCAAATGTTTCACGAAACTTGCTTAATCGTCATAGCACGATCGCTTAGCAAAGCATAGTCGCGATTACGGCTATCTCTAATCACAAACGTGCAGGCGTTCGCATCCACTGCCACAGCTAGCAAATCTGTATAATCATCCTCAGTTGGGCTAGGTGTGCGTAAAGAAGTAAACAGCGTAAACTCGCCATTGTTAAACAAATTTAGCGGCATTTCAAAATACACTGTTTGATGCCCACGCTTTTGCATTTTCAGCACTTTAGAACCAGTATCGTAAGTGATTCCACCACGTCGAACGTCATGCAAAGCGATCGCCAAATAGAAGTCACCCGGCTCGTCATACTGATACTCAACAGCAAAACGGAAAGTATCGCTACTTTTGTAAATCTTGTCTTCCAAAGCATACGTCCTAAGCAACGGGCACTTTGCATTCAAACCTTGAGCATACTGACCCTTGCCCAGCTTTTCGCCAAGCTTATTTTGCTTTTCGCGTTCAGCTTTGATATTTGCCAAAGTATATTGATCTGCCACGGACTCAGTATTGCCAATCGCAGCAACTTCACCATCACTGATCATCATCGCACGCGTGCAATAGCGTTTAACAGCATTCATATCATGCGTAACAAGAATAACTGTTTTAGTAGGATCTTTTCGAATTTCAGTAAAGAAAGAATCGCACTTGCGTTGGAAAGCTTCGTCACCAACAGCCAAAACTTCATCAAGAACTAAAATATCTCCTTGCGCTTTAATTGCCACAGAAAAAGCCAAGCGAACTTGCATACCAGAAGAATAATTCTTTAACTTTTGATCCATAAAATCTTCAAGTTCAGCAAATTCCACAATATCGTCGTACATTGCGTCGATTTCTGCGCGAGTGAAGCCAAGTAAAGCTCCGTTAAGATACACGTTTTCGCGGCCGGTAAGTTCCGGATTAAATCCAACACCAAGCTCAATAAACGGCACAAGCTTGCCTTTTACTTTTACACTTCCAGTATTCGGGTAATAGATTTGCGAAATGATTTTTAGTAGCGTTGATTTTCCACCACCGTTTCGACCGACGATTCCGAAGAATTCACCGCGATGCACTTGAAAGCTTATGTCTTTAAGAACGTTCTGAATTTTATAGCCTTTAATACCTTTTGTAAGATTTATAAACGCTTGCTTTAGACCAGTTGCTTGCTCTGTTGGTAGTTTAAAATACTTGCCTACATGATTGACTGATAGAACAATATCGTCGTCGCTTGCTTCCGCTTCTCGCGCTACATCCACTTCAGCTTCTCGCGTTGCCGTCACTTCCGCTTCTTCCTGTAATGTATTCATAAATTCCACTTCCCCGTCATAACTGTCGTAAAATTTTCGCAATTTTCAACATCGTCACATAACTTCTACGAAAAGACGACTGTTTCTTCTAAATAGATAAACTCCCAGCCACACTATGAGCACAGTAAGTAAAAGTGGCACACAAGACATCCAAGAGAATCCAAATTCACTCCACACAGTTGGTTGCGTGTCTGGAGCCAACATATTGTGACGCATATCTTGAATGCATTGTGCTATAGGATTAAGCAGCTCAAGCTTTGCCAGTGCCGCAAAAATACCGCCTTTATTAATCACATAGCTAAGCGGATAAATAATTGGCATGCCGTAAAACAGTAGCTGTTGAACCACTTCCCAAATATGCAAAATATCGCGGAAAAACACGTACATAGTAGACATTATTAACGCCATACCAATTGCAATCGCGTAAATCTGCACCAAACTTATTGGCAACAGAACCACTCTCCAAGTAAAATGCACTCCTCCAATAATTGCAAAAATAAGCACAACTACTAAGTTGATTAAGAAGCTTATTAAAGAACCAACTGTTGCTGAAACCACCACAATGTAGTTTGGAAAATGAATTTTGCGCAACAAATCGCCACGATCTACAAGCGAGCGCAAACCGATCGAGGTTGATTCTTGCACAAACTGCCATGCACTAATACCTAGTAATAACACCACAGGATAAGTCGGTGTGCCATCTGTCATTCGCAAAAACTTGCCAAAAATAAGATACATCACACAAAACATCATCAACGGCTTCAACGCCGACCATGCTACGCCTAAGAAGGAGCCTTGATAGCGCAGCTTAAAATCGGTTTTTACTAAACCACGAAGTACGATATTTGCATAAGCGTACTTGTTTCGACAACGAGTTATGAGATTTTTCACGTTCCCTATAATATCAGTTATATTGTAATTGAATGTGCTTAATCAAATATGATACGAATACACGCAAGTGCTACACATAAGACATTTATGCTAACATCGTACGTATGCCGAAAGTATCGATTATCGTTCCAATTTATAATGTTGAAGCCTTTTTACCAGAATGTTTAGAGTCTATCCAAAATCAAACTTTTACTGATTGGGAATGTTTAATGTTTTCAGATGGGAGCAAAGACGGTTCCATCGATATTATGAAATCTTTTGCTGAAAAAGATAGTCGCTTTGTTGTTATTGAAAAAGAAAACGAGGGCTATGGAGCCACTTGCAATCGCGGTTTGGAGCGTGCTAAAGGCGAGTGGATTAGCATTGTTGAGCCGGATGATTTCATCGATCCGCACATGTATGAGCGTCTTTTAAGCAATACAGATCTTACGAATGAAAAGATCGATATTATTAAAGGCGGATACTGGCTTTTTTACGATGGAAAAGATGGATATAAGGATGCAGTAGACACGCCAAACTTGTGCTATTTTATGCCTAAACACAGGTCTATTTTTAGCTTGAATGAATTTGCTGAGCCTTTCTACCATCATCCTTCTATTTGGTCCGCTATTTACCGCAAAGATTTTCTTAACGGAGATAACAAAAATAATGAAACCATACGTTTTAAGCCGATTCCTGGAGCAGGTTGGACTGATAATCCTTTCTTTGCGCAAACTATGGTTTTAGCAAATAAAATCTGCTGGAATCCTGGAAAGTACTACTATTATCGTCAAACTAATCCTGGCGCTTCTAGTTTATTGAAGGATTTTCATCTTCCGTTTGACCGTTTGCGTGATATGCGCGAGTTTCTCAGTAAGCAGAATATTTCACGCGAAGTTTTACAAGCTTTTTATTCACGCGAATTTGATTACGTTAATTCGTTAATTACTGAGTTTGGTTTTGACGATAAGAATCCGGAAATACGCAAGCTTATTCGCGAAGTTTTTAGTTCTATGGATTCAAAAGAAGTTTTCCTTATGGCTTCACGTTTAAGGCCAGAGTTTATGGATTACTACATGGATTTCTTAGGATCCTCGTACGAAGTTAAAGCACACAAAGCAGAATCTAATCCTGAGCTTTCTCTTGTTATTTTTACGCATAATGCTCATTCTTGGATTGTTGATTCTCTTAAAGCTTGCACTTCTATAAGCAATATTTCTTGCGAATTTATTATTGTAGACTCTCATTCTTTGGACAGCACTCTTAATATTGCTAACAGATTTACAGATAAAGATAAACGCTTTACAATTCTGCAAAATGACAATTTATATACTGTAAAAGATATGCTCTCTAAAGCGGTTGATTACGCTCATGGAGAATACACTATTTTTATGCCTTCAAGCTATATAATCAACGAAAACGTGCTTAGAGCCGCTTTAGATAATATGCTTAAATGCTCTAACAATAAAAATAAGATCATTGATCTTGAGTTCTTTAACAATAAGAGTTTGCATAGCGATTATCTAATTGATTGTTCCATTAAAAATGATATTAAACATAATATTGATCTTTCTGAAGAAAGCTTTATTAGACCTGTAAATAATGATGACACACTGCAAGATACTTATTACGGGTCTTACGCTCCTAAAGATATTGCAGAGCTTCTAATAAACAGTTGCTACAACTATGGCTGGCAGAAAGTATGGAGAACTGAATTTCTGAAATCTGCTCACATTGAAGCTGGAGTTAACGATACTCCTGCAACTCTTATGACTTTTAGCACTCGCGCAGCATTAGCAGCTCAAAATATTATGTATTGCGATTTGGCTAAATCATACGAAAATGCTTATGGCAGGTTCAGCATTGGAGCTGACGAAGGGTTCGAAAACCTTAACAGTAAAACAATTCCAGAAAACTTCTGGCTTTCAATAGAGCATCATACCTCATTCAACGAAGCACCGCTTGAAGTTGATTCGGTGTTAGAGGTTGGAAAATGGCTTGAAAGCGAAGGGCTTCTTGAAACATACAATCAAGGATACGCGAATGCTCTTGTGGAAAGCTTCGTTCACGATTGCCATACGCGAGTAACTGCTGAATCGTTGGCAAACATCGTCCAAGATAAGTTAAAAGAAGTATTAGAGGTTCTGAATTACGAAAGAAATTCACACAACTTACCAACGTATTTTTACGACGAAAAAGCTTATAACGAATTCCAAAAGTTGCAGCTTAACGCCACTTCTCGCACTTTGTGGCTAAAAGAGCGCATGCTTGATTTTGAGCGCAAAAGCGAATTATGCGAGCAGGAAATTAGTAATATTCGCACTTCTGCACGCTATGTTATTGGCGAAAAAATCGTAAAAACAGCGAAGAAAATAGCCTTCCCGTCTATTATTGCAAAATTGCAGAAAAAGATACGCCTCATGAGAAGAGATAATAAATAATTTAGATTCTCGTAATATACTATACTGTTTGTTGTAGGTAAATCTGTTGGAGATCGTTAGATTATGAATACTTCGTTAAACAATGAGCGTAAAAGTGTTCCAATTTTATACATTGTTGTACCTTGTTTTAACGAGGAAGAAGGCATTTCTAAAACCGCCGAAGTCCTCCAAGCGAAGATGAATTATCTTATGAATCAAAAACTCATTCACTCTTACAGCAAGGTGATTTTTGTAGATGACGGTTCTAAAGATTCAACATGGAATTTAATTGCTTCTTTTAATCGCAAAAACCCTTCACTTTTTGGCGGAGTAAAGCTTGCGCATAACCGCGGTCACCAGAATGCGCTCTACGCAGGGCTTATGTACGCTCGCAAGCAAGGTTGCGACGCTGCTATTTCTATGGATTCTGATTTACAAGATGACGTAAATGCAGTAGACGAAATGCTTAAGAAATTTGTTGAAGAACATTGCGAGGTTGTTTACGGAGTTCGTTCTTCGCGCAAAAAAGACACTTGGTTTAAGCGCAATACGGCTTTGGCTTTTTACAAGGTTTTTGCTTCAATGGGTGCGGAAGTTGTGCCAAATCATGCTGATTATCGCCTAATGAGCGCAATTGCTTTGGATGCTCTTTCCGAATACAGTGAAGTCAACTTATTCCTGCGCGGAATTGTGCCAATGCTTGGATTTAAAACTGGCAAAGTTTATTACGAGCGTGGAGTAAGAACTGCTGGAGTTTCAAAATACCCTTTGCGGAAAATGATTTCTTTCGCTTTAGAGGGTATTACTTCATTCTCCGTTAAGCCGCTTAAATTAGTTACGTATATGGGATTGCTTTCTATTGTTATTGGTTTTGCAATGTTCGTATACGTAATTGTGTCTTTATTTACCAATCACACTGCTGTTGGTTGGTCATCGCTTATGTGCTCAATATGGTTTATTGGCGGATTCCTTATGATTTCTATGGGCATACTGGGAAGCTATATTGGCAAAATTTATTTGGAATCTAAGCATCGTCCACGCTACTATATTGAGAAATCTTTGTAAATACAGCCTTTGTAAATATAATTT
>NZ_LXJL01000090.1:0-11227 GCF_001641215.1 Gardnerella sp. 30-4
ACGACCTACTTTTGCGCTTAAAGCGTAGCGCGCAAAGGTAATTCGGAGCGTCGAGCTTGCTCAAAGTTGAAAGCACGGTGTGCTTTCAATGCAAGCGAGGTCTGCCTTCGTCAATAAAGACGAAGGCAGGGCAGGTTTGTGTGGTGGTTCATTGTGAATTCGGTTGTGTTTTGTGTGCGTGCGTATGCGGCATAAACTGCGCACGGCTGCACAGTTTCTGCCGTTTCTTCCGGCTCCGCACTTCTGCTCGCGCTTTCTGTCTGCACTCGCGTAAAGTTTTTGCCGGATTAAGGTGCGCAAACGACCGTTTCTTTACATAGCTGTAAAGCTTTTGCCGTTTTTTGGCGCGGAAACGACTTTTTCTGTACATGTGCGTAAAGTTTCTGCCGGAATCTGGCTGGGAAGCGGCATAAACTGCGCACGTGTGTAAAGTTTCTGCCGGATTTTCTTTCTGACGCGATGACATGCTTGAGTGCTGCACAGTATATATAGCAGCACGGCATATAGCGACGAAGCACACAGTATATATAGACGAATCATATAGCAACATGGCATATAGTGACGAATCTCACACAGAATACAGCAGCGAAGTACACAGCACATAGAGCGTATACAAGCACTGCATATACCAGCACAGTATATAGCGGTGCGATGCATGCGCTATAACAACATGTAGTACTTTGTGTTGGGAAAGTGGTCGGTTTTTAGACACGCCGAAGACGCGATTTCGTCGTTTTGGCGTCGGAAATTATTCATTATAAATGCGTTTTACAGTAGATTTTTTAGCGATATTCGTGAATTATAGAAATTTTTTATATGCACGAATATAACACGTGTTTTGCTTGAAATCATTCATGGGGGGGGGGTATAAATATTAGAGGCTTTTCAGTAACCATGCTTGCATATAGGGCATACAGATATGTTATACTGACTACCTGTGGTTAGCTCTGTCTATGGCATTTGCAGTAGTATGCGTACAAGGTTTTAGTACGCTAAGCATTGGCATCGTATGCAGGTTGAGTACGTGAAGTCTTAAAGATTAGAGAGTTGGAATTTGGGATATACTGCGGCTTGTGCGGCGGTTGAGGACCAGGAAGGCGAGAAAATGTTACCAGCAAAGTTCCGTGGATTCGCATCACGCGTGGGTCGTCTTGCGTCGCGCGCTTTGGTCTGGCGTAAGACCAGCGCTAACGACGCCGTTCGTACTTCCAGCACCGCAGTTATTTCTTCCACCAATGCCAGTACTTTCGGCGCTGCCAGCACTTCTTTCGACAATGCAGTCACTTCCAGCAACGCAGCCACTTCCGGCAGCGTCACCATCGCTCGCGCAGCACGCCCATCCCACACTCTTCGCCGCGCGCTCTTCGCAATGCTCGTAGCCGCCGCCACCATACTAACCATGCTCATAGTGCCGCCGGCACATAATGCGAAAGCTGATCAGGCTTGGTGGGATAAATCAGGTAACGGTTTTTTCACTCATAATGGTTATTGGGTTGGTGACGCTCAAAGAGATATTGATCTTTCATATCCTGAAATAGAGACTGTTAATGATAATGGTCGTATCAGGAGAAAGATAACTTGGAAAGTAACTTTTAATGCCAATAGCTTAGCACTTAAAAGAATGGGCTCATCGCAATTCGCTGCTGAAAATATTGGAAATCAGAAATCTGATGGTCAGGCTTGGGATGGTAGAAGCTACATCTACGTATATCTTCCGAGGGGTATTGATGACTCTAGTGTTCATGTTTATCGTGAATTTACAAAACGAAGTTTATTGCCTGGGCAAACTAATTTTAACTGGTCGTTACAGGGAGATGAGAAGAATCCAGGAGAATTTAATGCAGGTTGGACCAGATGGACATATACTTACGCTGATGGTCCGAAATTTCAGCATGATTGGAATTTATCTTTAGGAAACCTTGGACAAGGTAAGGATCCTAAGGATCAATTTAAAGATCAATTTGATACTTGTGAAGTTAAAAAATGGAAAGAACACGGAGATTTTTCTCGTGTGTTGATTTCTCGAGAGAACGGTGATACCGTAACTGCGTATCGATGGACAGTTTCTGCTTATCTTGATGATTCTGTAACTGTTCCAGAAAACCTTCCATTCATTGCAGGATTTAGATCAGATGATAGTGATAAGCACAAGTTTGCGATCATGGGTCCTTATGATACAGATGGCGATGGTTTTCCTGATTTATGGGAGCACGCTCATAACACGAATCCTGATTCTTGGGATGAACTACGGTATCCAGAGCCGAAAGGTGCGTTTGGTAGATTCGGTGACGGCAAAGATTATAACGCTGTTTATGGTAAACCTTATTCGCAAAAACCATTTATGTATACCGGTAAGTGGGTTGGTGATTCTGTAAAAGGTCATTTCGAATACAATAAGGATAAAAATCCGAAGCCTACAAACCCTAAGGACTATAAAACAGAAGATATACCACAAAATGGCATAGCATATGTGTTTACTAATCAAAAACTACCTGACGGAGTCCGGCGTGTGTGGAGTAGTAACAATATGCAGGATGGTGATGTATACCTCAATGAATTCACTGGTGAGGTCATATACAAACCTAGGAAGCAGGATGCGGGTAAGACTGTAACCTTTAATATAGGTATAAATTATCCTGATCCATCTTTCTATAACTGCAAGAAATCACAGGTTAGTGTATCTAAAAAGGTCGTTTTCAAAGTTAAGAAGATGTCGCAGTTGTACAACCCAGTGTATGCAACAAAGGATATGTATGCTGGTACTCAGGATTTTTCTGATAGACCTACTAGTGATGGATCGTATGGATCTATAAAAGGTCCTTTACCTGAAGGTACTACTTTTGTAATAGGAAAGTACAATCATGGAATAGAACCTTTATCGTGGTCTGCAATTCAACCACAAGATAATAAGACTGGTTCTGTATATTTTTACCCTAACAAGTGGCTTAGTGCAAGCAAACCAAATGATCCTTATAAGACGCCAGTAATAGTTACATATCCTGATGGATCAAAATCTACAGATGGAGATTCTATTACTAAGGGTAATCCTGTTTACGCGAAGGTAAATTTAAAGCGTCATGACCCTGGCAATGCTGACTTGCAGCTTCATATTGCTAGGAACAAAAATGGTCAAGATATTAACTATAACGATGGATTCGTATTCCGCAAGAATCGTGATGTTAATCCACAACCGTGGATAGATTCTTGGTCAGTGCAGGAGCCTGGCGATATTAAGATTCGTTCTGTGTGTGCTGATACTACAAATCCTACGAATATTAAGTTTTATCTTGACGGTATTAATGGAATAAAAATAAATGGCGAAAAACCGTGGCCTCATGCTACTGATGAGGAACAGGAAAAGTGTCGAAATGGTCAGGGTTGTGTAGCAAACAAATTATTTGATAGCACTAGCAATACCATGGAGCGTACGCGTGGTAGTATCACCGGAAAGCCAGTAAAGACTGGTAATTATCAGTGCACTGTATATGCTTTGAAGCCTAAGGCTTTGAAGAAATTTGAGGATGCTGAGAAAAAGAATAAGAATATTGGAAAGGAAGAAGGTTCTTCTACTAATATCATTAGTTCGGATACCTTCAGTGGGTTAAGAGAAGGCATTGACTATACATCTAGGACTGTGCCAATTAAGGTTCACTCTGACGCGCATTATTATAACCCTAAATACGATAAGGTATATGTGAAGGCTGGTAATTCTAAACAATCGGCTGCTCCAGTAAGCCATCGTGGTTCTAACGGCGTGAAGGGCGACGACAAGAGCCAAAATGATCTTGTTGATGAAGGCACAAGGTTGCCAAAAGGCACTTGGTTTGAGTTAAGAGGGTATCCTAACGATAAAAATAAAGTTCGTGACTGGTTTAAGTTTGATGGTAAGCAAAGTAACAAGAAATCAGGAGAGAACAAGCCTGAAGATGCTACTTCCGATGCCATGTATGGCAAAGTTACTTTTTCTCCAAACAAGGGTGTTACGGCGAATAAAGAATATTACGCTCCTGTAATCGTGCATTATCCGGACGGTTCCACTTCTGAAGATCCGGATTCTGGTAATCTTGGCAAACCTGTATACGCTCCAGTGGAAGTAACTAATCAAGATATTCAAAAAAATGATTTAAAACTCAATGTTTATTCCCAACATGGTGGCGGAAGGAAAATTGAGGACAACGATAAAAGCGGTATGCGTTTCCGTAAAGGTGATACTTTAGGCGACAAGCCTAGCGATACGTATAAGCCAATGTTCTTTGACTCCTGGTCGAGTGCTAAGCAGGGAAAAATTTACCAGCGCATGCTTTGCTACAAAAAGAATCCACAAACTGGTAAACCTGAACCTAAAAGCTATGAGGTTGATGGTGTTAATGGTCTGAAACTTGCTGGTCGAAAAGGCAATATTGAAGGCGGTGAGTTTACCGATAAGAATCCATCTCAGTGGACGCGAGCTAATGAACAGCAGAGGAAAGAGTGTAAAGCCAATGATAGTAAGTGCGATCGTAATAAATATCTTTATGGTAATGAACGTGATACTACAGAGCGCACGTGGGGCTGGCTGCACGGCAAGGTAAACGAAAATGGCGACTTTGTGTGCACTGTGTACGCTATTAAAGACCTTGAGGGTAAAGGTAATGCGCATGGTGCTTTGCAAACTAAGTTTGATAATGCTGTAAAGGAGTTTGTAAAGAACCCTGGTGACCGCAAGTTTGAAGATGTTATCAGTAAGTCAGTCTTAACGGATAAGCAGGGTAGTCAAGATCATCCTGAATATGCCACTCAAAGGCACATCGATTGGGACTCTGTGAAATTCCCAATTCACGTGCACTCGGACGCGCACTACTACAACCCTAAGTATGAGCCTATAACTATGGAGGCTGGTACCAAACAAGCCACTGGGCTGCCTCAAAGCAAGAAGAATGCTAACGGTGCTGATAAGTCGCAAGACGATGTGAAAGAAGGCGACTTGCCGGACGGCACTTGGTTTGAAAAGAATGGTTTAAGTTATGCATTCTTTGAGGATGGTCAAGACAATAAAGCTGACTTTGGTGATTCAGCTAAAAATGGCACGGGTCAGTTTGGTAAGGTTACGTTCCGACCGCACAGGTGGTTCCCTGTTGCTCCTGACCAAACGCAGGTTATAGTGCATTATCCGGACGGTTCTAAATCAACAGATTCAGATTCTGGAAACAACGGCAAGCCTATTTATGCGAGTGTGAAGGTTACTCGATCACATGATGAGACTCCTGATAATTTGCACTTGAATGTTGGCGATAAAGAAGGTAGTGGCAACTGGTCTAATACTACAATCAAACTCACTAAGGGCGAGGAGTTAAGTGCTTCTAAACAGACGACTCGTTGGCTTGATTCTTGGTCCGTGTATAAGCCTGGAAAAATCAATTTGCGCACAATCTGCTATAAGATCAATTCAGACGGCACTAAGTCTCACTACCAGTCGGGCGGTATTGCCGGCATTACGATGCAGGACGTTAAAACTTGGGAGCATACTGAAGATGCACCAGCTCAGAAAGCTTGCGAGAAGGATAGCAGACAGTGCCACCCTGATAGGCAGCTGTATGACGATTACATTACGAATGGTAACTCACGCGACACAACTGAGCGTACTCGTGGATGGATTAAAGGCAAGGCTAACGAATCTGGTGACTACGAGTGCGTAGTGTATGCGATTAAGCAAAAGCAGTTTAAGGACGATACCAATAATTTGCTTGATAGATTCGATGCAGCTGTAGCAAAACTCAACAAAGATGCAAGTAAGAATAACACTGATCCGTTGCAAAACTTCAAGTGGAAACTTGATGGTGATAACGGCAGCAAAAACGCGGTTGAAGGCATTGACTATGCGAAGCGCCCAATACCAATTAAGATTCACAACGAAAACCACTTCTACAACCCGAAGTACGTTGATGTGAACGTTACGGCTGGTCAAAAGGTTGAGAATGCTGTGCCTCAAAGCGTTAAGAGCGCTAACGGTGCGGATAAATACCAGGATGCTGTGAAGGCTGGCGCGCTGCCGGATGGCACTTGGTTTGAGTTTAAGGATTCTGCGAACGGCTTTGAGGTAAATGATTACGGTACTAAGGGCAAGAGTGTGTCTTTAGACTGGTCGTATTGGGCTTCCGCTGCTGGTAACACCGGTGAGCAAAGCAATAAGCCTGACGATCCTACCAAACAAAAGAGTGGCAAGCACAGTGCCAAGGATGACGGCACGCGTTACGGCAAAGTGACCTTCCATCCAGATCAATCTGTTGCGCCTAAATCGTACTTTAAAGAGATTGTCATCCATTATCCGGATGGCTCCACTTCGGAAGAGTCGGATTCCGGAAACAACGGCAATCCTGTGTATGCGAAAGTTACGGTTTCAGGTTTGGGCAGTGGTGCCGACAAGGATCTTAAGATGACATTGCTAAGGTCTCAAGATGCTGATCCTGTTGACACTCTTGGTGGAGGTCATTCTCTTACTGTTATGAGCGGCACGAGCCTTACTAAGAACCCGTATGTGCTCGCGTGGAGCTTGAAGGATCGTAGCAATATTTCATTGCGCATGATGTGCACTAAGCAAGGCGAGCAAAAGTGGAGCCGCGGGCTTGACGATACGCTCAATATGCACCTGAACCAGAATTATGGCGAAAGTGTAAAGCCGTGGGCTTTTGCAACTGCTGATCAGCGAAAGTCTTGCAGTCAAGACAGTAAGAATTGCATGGCTAACTTGCTGTATGGTTTTACGAAGAATGGGAAGCAGGACAGCATAGAAAGCGCTGTGTCTCGCAGTGAAGACGATATTGCTGGCGTACCTCAAAAGGCTGGAAATTACACGTGCGCTGTGTTTGCGTTGAAGCCGAATGCGCTGACGGTGTTTAGTAACACTGTTGATGCTGGGCTTAGTGCTGATAAAAAGTATTCGTCTACAGATATGCAAAAGGTTCAGCTTACAGGATTAAAGTCTGCGGTTGATTGGAACAGAATTTCCTTCGACGTGAACGTGATCGATCCGCCTAAATTCGCTCTGCCAAAGACCGGCGGAATGAACTGGAACGTGCTGCTTGGTGCGTTTGCTGTGATTGGCACGGGCGTGATGGCGGCTGGGTTCTTCCTTGAGCAAACCAAGTGGGGGCGCGCGATGCTCGAGGCGTTGCTGCGTAAGACACTGCTTAAAGATTTTATCTGCAAAACTGCCAAAAAGCTTCGCGCTTTAAGGCGACGTAGCGAAAGGTGGCGATGCTGATGAAAACATTTGCACGCAATCCTGCTAGCCGGCTAGTCGCAATACGTAACTGACTCGCAAGCTTGCAGTGCGATTCTCGCTAAAACTTGTTGCGCAATGCGACGCGTGCAAACGGTGGCTAGCAGAAAACGGTGGCTAGATCACTGAATGCGGCACACGTACGGAATGTGGCTCTCACTCGCAAGTTGTGGGAACCTCTGAATGTGGGAACCTCTGAATGTGGTAACACTCGCAAAACGCAACACAAAATAAAACAATAAACGTATTTTCCTCAAAACCTGCCCACAAGGGCACTGATATAAAGGAGAAGAAAGTGAATAAATTCACTAAACAATGCGTGGCGGCATTCGCCTCGCTCGCAATGGCTGGCACGCTGTGCGTCGCCGGCGCCGTGGTGGCAAACAACGTGGCATTTGCTACGGGTGCTGACCAAACAGCTGCTAAGCCAGCACCTTGGTCTGATCAAGGTAAGGTGCTGAAGGGTAAGATCACCATCAATAAGGAGGATGCATCTAATAACAATAAGCCTTTGGAAGGTGCTACTTTCACCATTCAGAAGGTTACCAGTATTAAGACTGATGGCAGTGATGTCCTTAATGTTGATTTAACTTCTGAAGATGGCTGGACTAAGCTTGCTGCTAAAGTAAAGCAGCTTAATACAACACCTCTTGATGAATCCAAGCTTACATTAGATCAAGCAAAGGAAAAGACTACTGGCACAAATGGTAAGGCTGAATTTGATAACCTTGATTTGGGCTTGTATTTGGTGAAGGAAAAGTCTGCTCCTACTGGCTATACAACTGATGTGAAGCCATTCTTCATGACTGTTCCAGAGATTACTCGTGAAGCCACTGCTAAGAACAACACCTACACATACGATGTGTCAGTTTCTCCTAAGAACACAAATGTTAAGAATAATGTAACCAAGACTGCTGATAACGGAAAGATTGTTGGTGCTGGTGATACATTGCCTTACACCATTACTGCAACAGTAAACAAGAAGAAGTCCGATGCTGCTGATGCTAAGACTGGAATTACGAAGGATGAGCTCCAAGGCTTTGCTATTTACGATGACGCTGTAACTGCAGCATATGATTCTGTAGCAAATAGTGTGGTGAAAGAAGTTAAGATTGTAGGTCAGAGTAATGCTATGGTTGCTGCTGATTACAATGTGACTTCTAACGCATTAGTTGCGCCTGAAGATGCAAATCGTACTCGTATCAAGGTTAAGTTCACTGATGCAGGTCTTACATCGATTGCAAGTGCTGTGAATGCAGCAAATGGCAAGGATGTTAAAGTTACTGTTAAGTTAGAGTTTAAGTTGAAAAAGAATCTTTCTAGCTTTGTTGGTTCCGATAAGAAGTTAACTAACAAGTCTGGCTTCGTTCCAGGTCACGGTGTTGGTGTTCCTGATAAACCAATTCCTGGCGGTGATGCAGAAACTGAATTCCGTAAGTTCCACATTAAGAAAGTCGATGCAACTGATAAAACAAAGACTCTTAACAAGGCTGAATTCAAGGCATTTGCTGATCAAAATGAAGCCAAGAAGTGCGCTGCTGACCCAACTGCTAATAAAGCTTGCGATGGAGCAATGGCAGGCTTTACTGACACAGCACAAGCTAATACTGAGGCTACCATCACCACGACTGGTGTTGAGAATAGTGTTAGTGGTGTAACTAAAGATTATGTTGCTAAGGTTACAGATGCTAACACTAATAGCAAGATTTATCTTGTTGAGGTTAAAGCACCAGATGGTTATGCTCGCTCTGAGCAGCCTCATGAAGTTTCTTTAACTTCTGATAAATCCACTGCTGCTGCTCAGGAAGTTGAAATTGTGAACGTACCAACCAAGGATAATGGTTCTTGGTTCAACCTTCCAAAGACCGGTGCTGCAGGCGTGATCATCTTCGCGTTGGCTGGCATGTGCTTGGTTGCTGTTGGCATGTTCATCTTCTTGCGCAACCGCAAGAAGGATGAAGAGCAGCAGGCTGCCTGATTGTAGTTGGTGACTGCTGAGAAAAATCAGCAGTCACTGCTGCATGAATGTAAATATCTGTTTGCATGGCATAAATATTGGAGCTGGGTGCGACTTGTTGCTCCCGGCTCTATATTTGTGCGCTTTAATTGAACTAACTAGCGAGCGCAAAATAAATAAATCGTAAATCAAATCTAAATCCAACGAAAAACCCACGAAACGAGGAAGCATGAAATTAAACGACGCTGTTGCTAAAGTATATGCTTTCCTCAACAAAATTGCCCTTAATACACCCATCGTAAGCAAGCTTTTCAAGAATCGCGCTTCTGAAACTAGCGCTGCTGAAACTGCTACTTCCGAAACTGCTACTTCCGAAACTGTTACATCCGAAATTAATCCTGCAGATCAGAACTCTTCCGAGCAACCTTCCGCAAGTGCGCAACCTACCACAATCGCGCAAAAATCGCAGCAAAAAACCAATCAAAAATCCAAGCTCCGCCGCATCGTCGAGCCAATTGCATTCGTGTTGGCAGGCATTTTATGCTTCAGTTACCCTGTTGTTTCAACGCTTTGGAACAATCGCGTGTCGAAGGAAATTTCTAACGCGTACGACAAGTATAACCACGATCAGGCTGGTGATGTGCGCCGCGCTCACATTCGCGCCGCGAAGCTTTACAATAAAACTCGCAAGAATATGCTTACCACGGATCCGTATGGTCCGAATGGTCAAAAAGACGTAACTAACACGCCTGAATACAAGCGTTATCTTAAGGCGCTTGAGGAACCTATGGGCATTATCGGCATTGTAAAAATTCCGAAAATTGGTGTAAAACTTCCTATTTATCACGGCAGTTCGCAAGAAGTTTTGGCGCGCGGCGCTGGTCATTTGTATGGCACGGATTTGCCGGTTGGTGGCAAGAACCGCCACACAGTTATTACCGCGCACACAGGTCTTGCTGACGCCACCATGTTTGACGATTTGGTGAATTTAAAGAAGGGCGACTACTTCTACCTCGACGTGCAAGGCGAAACTTTACGATACAAAGTGTTCCGCATCAGCGTGGTTGAGCCACACGATATTAGTTTGTTGCAGCGCGAAAAGGGTCGCGACTTGGCGACGCTGCTAACGTGTACCCCGTATGGTGTGAACTCGCATAGGCTTTTGGTGACGGGGTATCGTGTGCTGCCGGACCCTGTGAAGCCGCCGGATGACCACGTGCAATGGCCGCTTTGGATGACGCTATTCGTGATTGCAATGGCGTTCTCATTGATTGTTTTGTCCATGATGATTGCTGCTGCAACGTCTAAGCGAGGGCGACAGCTCGACATTCGCGGCAAGCATTTGCTGATCCTTTCGCGCAAAATGCTGCGTAAGTTGCGTCGCGAGTAACGCGACGACTGTGCGGTGAGCGTTGTGACTGCGCGCGCTAAATCGCAGCGCTAAAGCAGGTCGTTACTAACGCAGTCACTAATCTGTACCAGTAACAAAAAACGGCAGAAACTTTACGCGCGTGTAAAGAAAAAGTCGGTTACGCGCGAAAAAACGGCAGAAACTTTACAACCGCGCGCAGTTTATGCTGCTTCCCAACTAGATTCCGGCAGAAACTTTACGCGCGCGCTGTGCTGCGCTCAAGCAGGTCGTCGCGCCTGCGTTTGGAGAGCAAAAGTAGCGCAAACCCTCCAAATGTGAGATAAGTTCCCCGCAAATGGAGTGATTCGCAGCAGATAACACTCCAAACGTGAGATAACACTCGCGCGAGTTTTGTAGGCGAGCGCGTTACTGCGCGAGCGTAAAATTTAGGTCATTTGTGCCTATCGTTGGTTGGCTGAAAAATTTACGGTTTATATTGCACAACGCGCCAACATTAGTTGGTAAATCAGCAATATTTTTTTAAAAAACATTGTCAAAATGCAAGGTTGTTGAAAAATTCTGTAAATTATATGTTAACTACAGATTTTTTACATGTTACTTGCGGAAAGGTGTTTGCGAGAAAATGGCGTAATTTAGCCAT
>NZ_LXJL01000091.1:0-11161 GCF_001641215.1 Gardnerella sp. 30-4
TAATCTACGTAAGTAAAAAATATTCTCTATAAACAGACGGTTACGGAGTTATTATGGCATCAGATACAACTATTTTCCATAGCACTCGTTCGCTTAAGCCAACATGCACATCAAAAGAGGCAATACGTAAAGGAATTGCTGAAGATGGCGGATTATTTGTAGCTGATAGCCTTGGGTAGCGAGCGTTACGATATTTCTAAATTGCAAGGCAAATCGTATCAAGAAATTGCGCAGGATATTTTGCAACTGTTGCTGCCTGATTATACTTCAGAAGAGCTTTCTTCTTGCATTAAACTGGCATACGGCAATCAATGGTCTAATAACGCTATTACTCCACTCCAGCAGCTTGGGAACACTAGCGATTTTGTGATGGAACTTTTCCATGGTCCTACTTGTGCGTTTAAAGACGTTGCTTTGCAAATGTTGCCACAATTAATGTCTCGCACTAAAACTCAACACGAGAACGAATCTGATATTGAAAAAAGCGTTATGATTCTAACTGCAACTTCTGGAGATACAGGTAAAGCTGCTTTGGCTGGTTTTGCTGATGTTCCAGGCACTTCTATGATTACTTTTTATCCAGAAGGAAAAGTTAGCCGCGTCCAAGAATTGCAAATGACTACTCAGGTAGGCGAAAATGTGAAAGTTTGCGCAGTCCGCGGTAATTTTGACGATGCTCAAACAGGCGTTAAACAGATTTTCACAAATAATGAGCTCAACAAAAATATTGAAGAAGATGCGAATACAGTATTGTCTTCAGCTAACTCAATTAACGTTGGTCGTCTTGTGCCACAAGTTGTTTACTATTTTGCAGCATACAAGCAGCTTATTGAACGCGAAGTTATAAAACTTGGAGACGAAGTAGAATTTTGTGTTCCTACAGGCAATTTTGGCGATATTCTAGCAGGATATTATGCGAAAATGCTTGGTCTTCCAGTGAAGCATCTCATTGTTGCTAGCAATAGTAACAATGTGCTTTTTGATTTTTTGGTAAGCGGCACTTACAACCGTCAGCGCACATTCCATCACACTGTTGCTCCTTCTATGGATATTTTGGTTTCTTCTAATTTGGAGCGAATGCTTTATTACATGTGCGATAAAGACACGCGTTTAATACAAATGCTTATGAACGATTTGACTCAGTGGGGTGCTTTTGAGATTCCAGAAAATGTGCTTGCAAAGATCCGTTCACTGTTTGGCTGCGGTTGGGCGAATGAGGATCAAATTCGCGAAGCTATTTATGACTGCTGGAACAAGTACAAGTATGTAATCGATCCACATACTGCTTGCGGATTCTTCGTTATGCAAAATATTCCACATGACGAAAGCACACCTAGAGTATTGCTAAGCACTGCAAGCCCATACAAATTCCCTCGCGTTGTTGCTGAAGCTTTGAATATTGAGCATGTGCAAGATATGGATGATTTCAAATGCATGGACGCTCTTAGTAAAGCTACAGGAACTAAAGCTCCAAGCATGCTTAGAAATCTTGAGCAAAAATCTCCACGCTTTAATGATGTTATTAATGTTGAAGATATGCCTGAGTATGTTGTAGCTCAAGCGCATAATTTCGCAAAATAATCATAAAGTTTTAAACGAAAGAGGCTGGTTTACTTGTATAAGCCAGCCTCTTTTACTATTCATTCGTTATTACTTTCGAATAAAGCTGCATACACTTCGTTAATAACGTTTAAATCATGACCTTTCCTTGCAGCTGCTGCGAAAAATCTTCGTCTTCGAACTAAAGGCTCAAGATTTCTCGTGCGCGAAGCCGTTTTGCGACCGAGTTCCCACGCTGCTTCAGTGAATACTCCAGAGTTTTGAGCAGAAGCTACGTTTTGTGAAATAGCAGCAGGATCAACATTTTTACGCTGCAATTCCATTCGAGTAGCTCTAGCACCAAGAAGCCTCACAGCGCAAGAGCGAATCACCATTTGAGCATATTGATTGTCATCAAGAAGATGCAATTCAAGCAAACGATGAATAACCGCGTCAACAGCAACTTCCGTGTAGCCTTTTTCTTTAAGCCTTTTGCGCATGTCCATCACAGAGCGAGGAGCATAATCTAAAAGCCTTAAAGCAGCTTCCCTGCAATCATCTTCACTACTATTGCAAAGTTCGTCGCTTAAATCACTTACTTTAGCGTTTTTTACATACGGCATGTTTTTTGTATTATTTTTTGCGCTTAAAAGTACTGACTTATGCGATATTTTTTTGCGAGTATGTGGCTTTACGCTATTACTTTCGTCATCTTCTTCAGTCCGCTCTACTGGATGATCGCGAAGAAAACTCTCTACACTAATAGGCATATTGCATTCGCTTTACACTGTAATCTTATTATTACTTCGATTCGGATGACTTTTGTGCAGAATTTTTAGCTACAGAATCATCAGCGAATTGATCTAGTTCAGAATCTTCAGCGAATTGATCTTCAGGATGCATTAAACCTAACGAAGCTTTGACTTTTTCGCTAATTTCTTCAGTAATAGCTGGATTATCTTTCAAGAACTTACGGACGTTTTCACGACCTTGTCCAAGCTGCTCACCGTCATAAGTAAACCAAGAACCAGATTTCTTAATAACTTCAGCTTGCAGCCCCATATCGATAACAGAACCTTCAGTAGAGATACCTTCTCCGTAAAGAACATCAAACTCAGCAGTTTTGAAAGGCGGAGCCATTTTATTCTTGACAATCTTAACTTTCGTTCGGTTGCCAACAGCTTCTTCACCCTCTTTAATAGTAGAAACTCTGCGAATATCCATACGCACAGACGCATAGAACTTCAAAGCTTTACCACCAGTGGTAGTTTCAGGGTTACCAAAGAATACGCCAATTTTTTCACGAAGCTGATTAATAAAAATAGCAGTAGTGCCAGCTTGTGAAAGAGCACCAGTCATCTTACGCAACGCCTGACTCATTAAGCGAGCTTGTAAGCCCACATGACTATCTCCCATATCGCCATCGATTTCAGCTTTAGGAACTAATGCCGCTACAGAATCAACAACAATAACATCTAACGCACCAGAACGAATAAGCATATCAGCAATTTCCAATGCCTGCTCACCGTTATCTGGCTGAGAAACAATAAGAGCATCCGTGTCTACTCCAAGCTTTCGCGCATAGACAGGATCCAACGCATGCTCAGCATCAATAAATGCCGCTACCCCACCATTTTTTTGAGCATTTGCAACGATATGCAAAGCAAGAGTTGTTTTACCAGAAGACTCAGGACCGTAGACTTCAACTATTCGCCCTCTAGGAACACCGCCAATCCCCAAAGCAGTGTCCAACGCTAATGAACCAGTAGGAATAACTTCTACATCTTGCATAGGTCTATCACCTAAGCGCATTGCAGAACCTTTTCCATATTGTCGTTCAACATTGGCTAAAGCAGTTTCTAACGCTGCTTGGCGACGTGGATCTGTTTTATCCGCATCAATAAGGCGATTAATACTGCCTTTACTTTTCGTTTGCGCCATGTATGCTACTCCTTTCGCATGCCGTTATGTATCGAACGACCTTAGTTCCATACTAGATTCAAGTACAAGCATTTTTGTGCAATGTGGATAAAACATTTAATCCAAGCACTTAAACGCTTAACTCAGCTTAAATCATCTCGACAAACACAAGTATACTATATATGCGAACATTTGTTCGATAGCGCGTGTCTTGATTACAACCCAACTACTTACAATCTTCGACATAAGCAATCAACTCATTAGTAATTCTCAACAACTGAAATACAGTAGATTCGCGAACTTCTTGACGACTGCCAGATAATCTCAATTCAAAAACAAAAGCAACACTTGATTGCGCAATTTTAGTTACGCTTTGACTTTCGATTTGAGCAAAATCATAATCATAGACGTTACTCACGCATCCATCTTCAAGTTCTTTATGAGCCGCATCTTTCACAGAATCCATAACATCATTAACTTTAGGCAAAAATATTCCAACATAAACTAAACCTGCTGGTTTATTGCCATCGGGACCAGGACCTGCAACACCAGTTGTAGACAAGCCAATAATAGGAAAATTTGCACAACACTCATAATCTTCCCCATACACCCATCCACTGCCACGATATATTTGAGCAGCTCCAAGCGCCATCTGAAAAGCAACATCCTGGTAAACCGCGCCTTCAGATTGTAAAAGATTAGAATTTACACCAAGAATTTTGGATTTAGCATGAATATCATAAGTGACAGCAGAGCCACAAAAAACTCGTGACGCGCCAGGAACAGAAACAAAAGCATCAGCCAAAAGCCCGCCAGTTAACGACTCTGCTGAAGCAATATGCATTCCTTTAATAAAACTTTTTTCCAATAGATCCGCGGCTAAAGAAACTGTATTAAAATCTGAAGAATTATTCATAATACGCTCGATATGATTGTAGCTTACGATTTTCCACAACATAAACCCTTTAGGGATAATCTATGAAAAACCGTAAGCTACAAACAAGAAGTTTACTTATTGATTTTATTTACTTCACAGGAGGCAAAGGAACTGCATTTTTTGCATCATCAACTTGAGATTCGCTATCTGAAGAACCTTCAAAGAAAGCACTATAGACATACAAAACTGCAGAATAGAAAGCAAAGCCCAAAGAAATACCAAGCAAGCCAAAAGCCACTGCATAGTAAGAAACCATCCAAGAAGGCAATGGATTAGCATGAAGAGTTGCAACAAGCGGTGCAATAATCATTGCAATACCAATCGATTGCGTAAGAGTCTTATACTTTCCTGCAGAAGATGCAGCAATTACTCTTCCACGAACATTAACAACATAAATTCGCACAAGAGTAATAGCAATTTCGCGAATCATGAACAAGATGGTTATCCACCAATAAATTTCGCCGAAAACAGAAGCAATAATAAGCGCAGCTAGAATAAGAATTTTATCCGCAATTGGATCAAGTAACTTACCTAATTCTGTAACCTTATGATATTTACGAGCCATCCACCCGTCGAGCTTATCCGTAGAAGCAGCTACGACAAACAGCACAAACGCAGCCCAACGCAACGAAACTGAATCAAAACCCCACGTACCTGCTTTCAAATATAAAACAATAAAAACAAGCGAAAGCACGATACGGATATAAGTCACAATATTTGGAGCATAATTCCAGCCAGCAAAAAATGATGACTTAGCTTTTTTCTTCATACGCATAACCTTCATTCTACTGCAAAGTAAAAACTTCTAGCACACACAACTTGGTGTTGTACACAACAATACAATATCTTATAACGAATCTGACTCGCCACGAATAAAAGCCAAAACTTTTGGCAAATCTTCCGGTTGAACCAAAACTTCGCGAGCTTTAGAACCTTCAGAAGGTCCCACGACGCCTCGAGATTCAAGCAAATCCATCAATCGACCTGCCTTTGCAAAACCAACGCGCAACTTACGCTGAAGCATTGAAGTAGAGCCAAATTGCGAGCTGACAACAAGCTCAGCAGCCTGAAGCAACTCATCCATATCGTCGCCAATATCGCTAGTTTTAAGCTTGCTTTGAGCTTGAGCATCCGCTTTTTGAGCCATTTGCTCAATATCTTCACGATACTTTGGTTTACGCTGCGTGCGAACATACTCCACAGCCTTGCGGATTTCAGATTCACTCACCCACGAACCCTGCACACGTTGAGGTTTTGCAGCACCCATTGGAAGGAACAAAGCGTCGCCTTGACCAATCAAAGTTTCTGCACCAACAGTATCGAGAATAACCCTTGAATCAGTAGCAGACGAAGTAGCAAAAGCCAAACGAGAAGGAATATTTGCTTTAATCAAGCCTGTTACAACGTCAACAGACGGGCGCTGAGTAGCTAGAACCAAATGCACTCCTGCAGCTCGAGCAAGCTGAGTAATACGCTGAATAGAACTTTCAACATCGTTCTTAGCAACCATCATTAAATCAGCCATCTCGTCCACAACCACAAGCAAATACGGGTATGGAGCAACTTTTCGCTCAGATCCAGCCGGTGCGTGAACCTTTCCTTCACGAACAGCCTTGTTGAAATCTTTAACATGACGGAAACCAAAGAATTGCAAGTCATCATAGCGAGCATCCATCTCTTTAACAACCCACTCAAGAGCCTGCGCAGCCTTCTTAGGATCCGTAATAATCGGAGTAAGCAAATGCGGAATGCCAGCATAAGCAGAAAGCTCCACGCGCTTAGGATCGACCATAATCATGCGAACTTGCTCAGGAGTTGCCCTCATAATAATCGAAGTAAGCATTGAGTTAATGAAACTCGACTTACCGGAGCCGGTAGCACCAGCAACAAGTAAATGCGGCATTTTATCGAGAGCTGCAGTTACGAAATGACCTTCAACATCTTTTCCAACGCCTGTAAGCATAGGATTAGGGTCATTCATAGCTTTTTGCGAGCGCAGAACATCTCCCAAATGCACAATTTCGCGGTCGACGTTTGGAATTTCAATACCAATAGCAGACTTTCCTGGAATTGGCGACAAAATACGCACATCCGTACTAGCTACAGCGTATGCAATATTTTTTTGCAAATTCGTAACTTTTTCAACTTTTACACCAGGACCAAGCTCAACCTCGTACTGCGTAACAGATGGTCCTCTAAGGAATCCAATAACGTGAGCGTCGACGTCAAATTGCTCAAAAGTAGAAGTTAGCGCGCGAATAACGTTATCGTTTGCTGGAGTTCTCGCAGCATGAGGCTTGCCATGAGCTAAAAGATTCAAATCAGGGAGCTTGTAAGGTTCAGAGAAAGAATCAAAAGAAGGCTCATTATTATTGCCAGCACCATTTTCGCCGTCTGCAGCATTTTCATTATCTGAATCTTCCTGATCCCTGCGATATTGATCCATACGTTCAGCTGGAATACTTGACCATGGATCGCTTGCAGATAAAGAGGAATCACTCATAGGAGCTTTTGGCAATATTTCTTCAGGAACAGGCTTTGATGAAGATGAAACACTTCTAGGTGTAAGTTGACTCGAATTATTATCAGCATTTTCAAATTGGGAATTATTTGCAGCATTATTATCGGAAGAGCTGCTCACAGTTCTTGCTTTACGAGGTTCAACTCTTTCAAGATTATCTACACTATTACCGTGAGAAGCAGCATGCGAAAATGCATCATCGCCGGCGTATTCGTCAAGCAATTCCCCATTATTATTACTGTTTTTACGCTTAAAGAATGATTTAAACAGTTTCAACACAGAAGACATTTGAGAAGATCCGCTATTATTTTTCGACGACTCTTCATTGTGAGTTGGCACGCCATCTGCAAATTCCAAAGAATTGGTTTTGCTGTCAGAATTATCTTCTTCAGAGTTTCCTAAATCTTCAGAAGATTTTTTACTGTTATATTTAGCAAAAATAGTAGCAACACCTTGAGCTATATCAGTTACATGAAGGCGAGTAATCATTAATATCGAAAAAATAGCAGCTACTACAAAAATAATAATTGCAAAAATACGAGAAAGACCCCACGATAGCGGAGATCCGAGTACAAAACCTAATAACCCACCTGACTTTTGCACAGTTCCTAAATTAAATGCTTTTCCGCGAGGCGCAGAAGAAATATCAAGAATTGAGCAAACAGATAACAATAGAATAATAAATCCGCTAATAACACGAGGATTACCAGAGCCAACTCCACTGTTACGCATCAACCTAAAAGCGACAACGCTTAACCATACAGGCAGAACAACGCTCATAATTCCAAGCAAACTAGAAGACACAAAATGGAGACCTACTCCAATAAATCCACTAACTCTAAACCATTCTGATGCGCAGAATAAAATCGCAAGAACAAGCATAACGAAGCACAAACCGTCCCTGCGATATGCCTCATCGTATTCTCCAACACCAAAAAGCGAGCGCACTAACTTTCCTAAAGTTCTAGGCACAAACAGGAGAATTGTCTCCCATAATGGTTCACTAGGTGAAGCCTTACCAGCCATAAATACTCCTTCTGCACCATGTGCTATTTAGTACGCCATGTCATCATCAACATACATATGCGTAACCATACCAGTCTACTCCATAGACTGAGGTTATTTAAATGAAGCGATTGCCGCTTACTCTAATGCTAATATGATGCACATTCCTCAAGTATTTCATCAACTGATAAATCGTTGATATATCACTTCTTTCTTTCACAATAAGCAATCATGTATTTATTTTTCACAAATATGCATTCCTTGCGGCGCAATATTATTATTACGACGTTTTCGAACTATAGCAATAATCATTGTGGCAAGAACCACCGCGCAACTTATCAATGCTATAAGGAACATAGTCATCCAGAATGGCCACTGAAGATGATCTTCTGGAGCATGCGCTGGGTCCGGCAGCACGCGATACCCCGTCACTAGCAATCTATGCGAGTTAACACCATACGGCGTACATGTAAGCAAAGTCGCTAAATCGCGACCCTTTTCTCGCTGCAACAAACTAATATCATGCGGGTCTACAACGCTAATGCGAAACACCCTATAGCGCATTGTATAGCCCTGTACATCAATGTAGAAGTAGTCTCCACGCTTCATATCGATTAAACCGTCAAACATGGTTGCTGTAGGCAAACCAGTATGAGCTGTGATAACAGTATGCCTGTTTTTGCCGCCCACTGGCAAATCTGTGCCATACAAGTGCCCTGCTCCGCGAGCTAGAACATCGCGCGAAGCACCATGATAAATCGGTAGTTTTACGCCTATTTTTGGGATTTTTATGATTCCCATAATTCCCATTGGTTCGTCTAGTTGTTTGATATATGACTTATAGTCTGCTGTTTTTTTGTAATTGTCACTACCATCATACGGATCGGCTGTAAAAATTTTTTTTCTGCGCGCATTGTATTTTCGCGCACTTTTTAGAATAGATTGTCGCACGCTAGCGGCTTGATTATAAGTTACTTTGTCGTAATCTATGGAAATTTGTTTAGACACGTGATTATTCCACAGTGTTGATGCCACTGGGTAGGTGAAGCATAGAATTGCAGCTAGTGCCAAAATAATTGGTTCAACAACGCATTTAAAAACAGATTTTTTGGGATTTGCAGAATCTGAGTCTGCAGAAGATTCGTTTGCAGACGATTCGTTTGCAGACGATTCATTGGGAGTGGATTTAAGAATATGTAAGCCTGCTAATCGCACTAATCTCTCTAAGCTGCTGCGGCAAGCTTTTGCAAATTTAGTAAAACTCATACATCCACTTCCAAAAAGTAAAACAGGGGGCTAAGCAAATACCGCCCAACCCCCTGAGTTTTTTATAATATATTTACGTTAGAAGAATACTAAGCGCGCTGCTTATCTTCTTCTTTGCGATTGTTACGAGTGTAAATAAACACGCTTGCAGCAATCAAAACAATGCCAGCAATAGCGAAAATAAACACGCCGTAAGCACCGGTCTTTGGAAGCTTGAACCAGTGGTCGATGCTATTGCTCGTTGGAACATCAGCAATCGGAACTTCAAGCGATTCAGTATCGCTTGCTTTAGCAGTATTCACTTCATGAACATCTTCTGAGCGAACATAACCTTTTGGAGCATTAACCTCAACAAGATAAATCTTGCTATTCTGATCAGTAGTCTTGACAACATAATCAGAAGTCTTACCGTCAGTGCCAGTTGTAGTGATGGTAGAAGTTCCTGCAGTAGTGGCAGCAGCAAAGCCAGGCATAGCACTATTGCAATTATTTCCACTTGGATCCTTTGCACACTTTACAGCTTCAGTTTTATCAGCAAACGCCTTGAACTCTGCTCCAGAAAGAACTGTCTTCTTCGAGGTATCAGTGCCGTCATACTTCAAGATATGGAACTTGTGGAATACAGTATTGGTATCGTTACCAGGTGTATCCTTGCCGCTGTCTCCGCCTGGGTTAAAACCATACTTGTTGGTAAGTGTAGTCTTTACACTTTTTGTACCAAAATCGCTCTTAATCTTAAGATTCAAAGTTACCTGAACTCGAATATCCTTACTAGCGTACACTTTAGAATCTGTTCCAAACGCGTTAGCAATTTTAGCTAAACCAGAATCTTGGAATGTGAACAGAATGCGCTTACGAGTATTATCCTTAGGCGTATTAGTACTATCACTTACACTAAAATCATTAGCTGCTTTAGTTAACTCAACAGCACCCTGCTTCAAAGCTTTAGTGCTGGAATTGTACTCACCAACGTAAACCTTATAATTACTTACAGTATCACCAAACTTGTCAAGGTTGCTATATGCGGATATTAACGCATCATCCCAAACCTTAAAGCCTTTGAAATTAGAGTTTGCTAACTTATTGTTATCCATTGCAGGTGTTAGTGGAAGCTTCACCTTAGCGGTAATCACGTATGGAAGCGTGTCTCCATCGCCTACCATCTTGCTAGTTTGAGCATCCTTAGTAATACCACCATTAGCATTCCAGTTCTTTGGAGAAACGCTTACATCATACGTATAAGTGTTGGCAGTTGCTTTATCTTCACGCGTAATTTGCGGAACAGTTATAAAGAATGGAGTAAACTCAGGGCTATATCCTGTTGGCACTTTAGTTTCCTCAACGTAGTACAAGCCGATTGCAAGATTATCGAACTTTGCAACGCCTTTTTCATTACCAACTGTTTTCGTGTCTTGGTTCATCTTGCCATTAGTGCCAAATTTGTCATCAAAGCCGACTTTGGTAGTATTACCAGCTTTTGCAGCTTCGTTAAGTTCCTTAACTTTAGAGGCAAGCTTAATCCAATCATCTTGCTTAGTAAGATCAGGAACAGCAGCGCTATCAATCGTACTAACCTTCTGAATTGTAAAGGTTGCACCGTTAAGACCAACAGGTGTACCAGAAGTATCATCCTTCTTATGAATGGTGATAGTACCAGTCAGCTTCTTACCAGCTTCAGACCAAGGTGCGGGCTTAGCAGCTTCAGCACTTGGACTATTAGCAAATGCTACGTTGTTTGCCACCACAGCACCGGCAACGCACAGCGTGCCAGCCATTGCGAGCGAGGCGAATGCCGCCACGCATTGTTTAGTGAATTTGTTCATATTCATTCCTTTCATAAATGCTGTTTCCAGCAATTAAAAGTTTTGAAATTTTGATGTAAGTATGTAATTGTTTATCGGTTTTAACCGAATTTCGAATTATTCACGCAATTTGCTCATAAATGAGTAAATTTTTTAAGTTTAGGAATATTA
>NZ_LXJL01000091.1:11842-16062 GCF_001641215.1 Gardnerella sp. 30-4
GTATGTAATTGTTTATCGGTTTTAACCGAATTTCGAATTATTCACGCAATTTGCTCATAAATGAGTAAATTTTTTAAGTTTAGGAATATTATGTTGCAATATCACGCTCCAAAATTCCATGAGATTTTGCATCAAAAACACGCACATTAAAAACATGCACCCAGTAGAAAAGCTTCATACGAGTCGCCACCTTCCAAGCAACTCGTGACCGCGCTTAGTTTGATCCATTACAAACACAGCAGCAATCAAACTAGACAACATCGCAGAAACAACGCACAAAGACGCATTCCAGCCGCATCCGCCGGTCTTTGGCAGCGCGAATGGTTTCACAACGTGAATCATGAAAGTCTTAAACTCGTAATCTTTACCCCTGATGTACTGATCACCGTAAACTTCATTCAACAAATCATATTTAGCACCATGATGATTACTCATACCATCAAAAGATTTCTTAGCTTCTGGTTTCAAAGCCCAAGCAACGCACTGATAGTCACCAGTTTTTTCTGGAATACCATCGAGCGTAGCAGTAGTACGTTGAGCAGCATCGAACGGATTATTCAGATTATCCTTAGCGTTATAGCTATACAATTTATGCTGCGCGTTGCAATTAGAACCATTCTTACATTTCTCACGCTCGGAGTACGTATCAATATGACTCCATGTAATTGGATTACTTGCTTTCATACCCGCAAGTTTTGAAACAAAATCACGGTCATCATTTTCGCATAAAACTTCCAAGCCTATTTTCTTCTCAGTTTTATTACCACTATTCCACACGTCTTTTGTAGACCAAGCGTCAATAAACGGTCTATACATAAGACTCATGCCACTCATAATGGTAAGACCGCTACCACTTCCAAACTGACCATCAGTATCACTAATATCAGGCGCGTCAGGAGAATCTGACCTTAGCACTCGAAGCTTTATATCATCGCCTTCCATAGGATCCACTGTCACTTGCGCGTACACTGGATTTGGTTTACTTATGCCATCCCCATTACCAGCATCTTTATCCGTAGACTTTGAACCGTCCGGATAATGTACGATCACAGGAATTTTATACACGCCAGGCTTCTGCCACTTAAGCGGCTTAAAAGACATCACTCCATAGTGAGAACCATCACCCGTACCATGGTTTTTACCAGTCTTCCCACCATCGCTAGGCTTATTATCTTGACCATTATCGTAGAAAGACATTCCATAAGGATGATCCTTATCCTTCTTATACCAACCAGGATTATCTTTCTTATACTGGTTTTCATCAAACTCAAACCAAGTGCCGTCTGGAAGCGCGCCTTCTTCTATATCATCCTGATGAGTAGCATTATTAGCACCTTTCTTACTCTTAGGCACATCAGTAACATTCTTATAACCGTTAGTAAGGCTTGCATGATATTCACCAGCCTTCACTTTCAATGGCACGTAACTAGGATTATTCCTATGCGCGTAAGAAGCTTTAACACTAAACTTTAAAGTTTGATCATTCCAATCTTTACCCTTTGAATCCTTAGTCTCGCCCTTAGTACCATAATTAGCAAAGAGCATTTTCTTATAAACAACACTTCCGCCAGTATCATTGACAATTATGTCATCGAAATTCTTAAGACTAACAGCATTGTTAAAAGCAAACACGCGACACTCGTACTTACCGCTTTTCCTAGGCGTTCCAGTAATAATCGCGCGAGAACGAGCCATAGTATTCGTGTTGTACTCATCTTTAGTTAAATACGAGTACTTAAAATCATTAAGATTACAGTTTTTATTATTCCTGCACTTGTTTTCTTCGTCTTCCGTAGCGATTTTCCATTGATGAAAAGCTGTAAACTTTAATCCGTTAACCTCACCGACAGACCTGTTTTTCGCTTCATCCCATTTAAGAAGCGTATAATTATCCTTATTTTCTTCGTGGCAAATAGCACGGAATGTAATCGGAGACTTATTGTTAGCAGACCACGCGTCAGGTATAAGAAGCTTACTACCATCTATCTGCTTATCTTTATCAAGATTCGTGTAATGATCCGTATGATACGAACCATAAGTAATACGGTCGGAATAGTTACTACCGAAATCGTGCATACCTGCACCCTCAGCAATAGAAAAACCTAAATCGTTATTGCCTACAGTAAGTGGCGTTACTTTAACGTGAGCATAAACCTGCCCATTATCCGTACTACTTGAGCCATCAGGATAGTGAGCAATTACAGGAGTATCGTAATTATTAGGATCTTGAGGTTTGCTCGGAGTAAAAGTTACTTCACCAGTACTAGTATTAGTCATTTTTGACCAAGAAAGCACTGGTTTAGAATATTTATTACTCTTACCAAGCTCAAACCTAGTACCTTTCGGAAAATCGCCTTTAGTAATCCCCTTATTTTCTGGAACCGACGTAATTGATTTTCCAGCTTGCACCTGTTTTTTATCATAATCTGGATACACAGGCTTATAAAAATGAGACATAGGCCAAACTTTGAATTTAGCGACAACCGTCTCTGAAAAAGGCTGAGGATGATTACAGTTGTAGTTACTTGGATTAGGATAAGTTACCTTAATCGGTATATAAACTGTATGATTCTTATGCGAGTCTGCTGGGTTAAAATACACTTTACCTGTAGACTTGTCAATCCACGCATGACCTTGTTGTAAAGGCTCTGGCTTCGGACTATTAGGATCATCAAAAGTAACTTGAGCATTGGATCCCTTATTGTTATCAAAATAAGCGTTACCATCAATAGAATAAGTAAGATTCTTAGGAATATGATTGTACAGCTTACCTCTTTTACCGTCACTGCCATAATCAGGAACAAAACTACCCTTATTATCGAAGTAATCACCATCATTCTCATGCCAATGACCATCATCAGTATAAGCTCTTACGGAAGAAGCTTGACGAGGCTGTGAATCCTCCGACTCCTCAAAATGTAATCCACCAGGCTTAGTTGGATCGGTACTATTATCCCACTCCACGTTATCTGGTATGCCATCACCATCGTGATCATACGGACCATAAGTTGCATAATCACGCTCATGAGATTCAGCATTAGTAGACTGATATCCAGCAATAATAGGCATGTAACGAATATCAGTACCATCTGGCACATCTGCAGTAATAACCCAACGGTAGCAAGTCGTAGAATTAGCACTTTCAAACGAACGCAGCATTATACCAAAGTCGCCATTGTCATGCCACTTCTTTATTTCGCATAAACTGTAATTCTTAAATTTAGACGAAGGATCAGTATTATATCCACAGCCAAAATTACCATTGCCAACAGTATCTTCCCACTGACCATTAAAATCGTTATTACCATACGTATAATGCCAACGAGAAATTGTTCTAGACCAGCCCCAATACTTATCCCAATTTTTCATTGTTTCTGGGATGCCTTTATCATTCTGACTTGTCCAGTCATTCCACTTTTTCTCGTAAACATTTCGCCTATCTCTTTTCACTCTAATAGTGTCTGTAATAAGCTGTTTCGGAAGATCTACGTAAAAAGTGACTCGTGCTGGAATACGCTGTCTAGGCTGAGGATTTAACTTCTCCTTAAAAGCATAGTTAAAATATATTTCATACTGCACATGAGTACCATTAGAATCCTTAGTAAGTGTTGGTGCAATATGCATATTTTCAATAGCATTACCAATACCATTACCATTAGCAGTAAAATATCCATAGCCACCATACGACCACATAACCTGCGCAGCGCTTGCAGGCTTAGCTGGCACAACGAGAACAGCAAGAATAGTCGCCACGGCAACAATCAACGCAAGAGCCGCGCGACGAATGTAATACAACTTAGAAGCGCTAGCAATAGAGCACCCTTTAGTGCACCTTTTAGATTTTTGTAAAGTTACAGAACCGTTAACATCATCAAGCGCATGATGACAATTCATAAAACTACAAGTTATACGTATAAGGTTAGAGAAACAGCCGTGAAGCCGTGACATTCTAACGCCTCGATTTCTTAAAAATCTAAAAGCTGCTCGAATACTCATGCCTGTTGATTTTATGAATCAACAAGCATTGCCCGGGGTGCAGAACACTGCATTATCAGCAGCAAATGACGCGAAATATCACAAACCACCAAAGCAAACGTCGATACGAACGCAAGCAAGCACAATCATGCCCAAAATCAGCAGGCTAATTCACGCCAAAAACTTAAACGCAAGATAATGTAGTGCACTACTGCTAAGCACATATGTTGTTATACCCCCCCCCC
>NZ_LXJL01000091.1:16747-19377 GCF_001641215.1 Gardnerella sp. 30-4
CCCCCCCCCCCATGAAAAATTTCAAGTAAAATTTGCAAATTTCCTAATATTCGTAAAAATTCCTAAATTCGGGGTTATATGCGGGTTATAGGCAAAAAATATTGCAATCCAAAAACAAAAAACGGCAGATATTTACCTGCCGTTCAAGTGGGGTGGCTAACGCGGCTTGAACGCGCGACCTTCTGAACCACAATCAGATGCTCTACCGACTGAGCTATAGCCACCATGTGCGCGAAACGAATTGAATCACACAACAAAGGGATACTATACACGATTTCCTCGATTTATGCTAGCGCAACACACTTCGGCGCGTCGTAGTAACAACATCAATTATTCGACAATGGCAAATGCAACAATGGATGTATGAGTTTTTCTGAGCAAAATCAGCGCATATTTGGCGTAACTGAAAACAGTAACAACACAACCGCGCTTCTTCTTGGATCTGGCGAGCTTGGTAAGGAAATTGCGATTGAGCTTATGCGATTAGGCGTGCGAGTATGCGCTGCCGATAGCTACAAAAACGCTCCTGCAATGCAAATAGCTCACGAATACCACGTGCTAGATATGTCGAATCCGCAAGAATTGCAAGAACTTATTTCAAATGTGAATCCTGACATTATTATTCCAGAAGTTGAAGCTATTGCTACTGAAGTTTTGAAAGATGCTGCTAAAAAGAATATTCAAGTCGTTCCTAGCTCAGATATTGCCGCGATTGCAATGGATCGCGAACGCTTGCGTAGAATTGCGCACGAAGATTTAGGACTGCCTACTACACCGTATTGTTTCGCTTCATCTTATGAAGAGTTAGAGGATGGAGCTAAAAAAGTTGGATATCCTTGTGTAGTTAAGCCTGTTATGAGCTCTTCTGGTCACGGTCAGTCAATAGTTCGTAGTTCTGAAAATTTGCTTGCGGCTTGGAATGAAGCTCAGCATGGCAGGCGTGCAGCAGCTGGTCATGAGAATGAGTGTTCACGCGTTATTGTTGAATCTTTAGCTCCGCTTGATTATGAGCTTACAGTACTTACAATAAGCTCTTGCGCAGGAATTACTACTTGTGAGCCGATCGCTCAGCGTCAGCAAGATGGAGATTATAGAGAATCTTGGCAGCCTGCAAATATTCCTGAATCGATCCGCACTAATGCGAAAGATATTGCAAAGCGCGCTGTAGAAGGTTTGACTGATATTGCGCAAGAAGCTGGCGAAACAGGTTGGGGCATTTATGGAGTCGAATTATTCGTGCTTACTGATGGCTCTTTGCTTTTTAATGAATTGTCACCTCGCCCACACGATACTGGCATGGTAACTATGATTTCGCAGCATTATAGTGAATTTGCATTGCATGCATTGGCTATTTTGGGAGTTCCAGTTACAGCTAACTATACTGAGCTTTCTTTGAAAAATAATGAAGTTGCAGCAAGTCACGCCATTGTTATTAAGGCGGAAGGATCTGTTGGTTTTACGAATATTGCTCAAGCTTTGCAATCTGGCGAAAATTATCGATGCAACTTGCGTATTTTTGCTAAGCCTTCTGTACATGGTCACAGACGCATGGCAGTTTCTTTAGCTACTGGATTAACGCAAGAAGAAGCTAGAGAAAATGCGACACGCGTCGCCATTTCGCTAAAAACTACACAAACAAATGCTTAGATACATTGAAAATTAAGGCATAGGAGTTAAAAAAGATAATAATTTACAGTATGCACGAAGGGAAATTTTGTAGGTAACAATTGTTACGCTAATCGTGCTGGCAAAGGTCAGGTAAACCTACAAATATTGTTGGTTTGCGCCTACAACTGTGAATGCACATAAGAGAGGGCATATCATGGAAAAACTTGAGAAGTTGTACGAAGGCAAAGCCAAAAAACTGTATGCTACCGATGACACCAATGTGCTATGGGTTGAATACATGAACCAGGCAACAGCTGGTAACGGTCTGAAGAAAGCTCAGATTGCAGGTAAAGGCAGTTTAAATAACCGGATTACTTCGTTACTATTCCATTTACTTGAGGCGCGCGGCGTAAAAAGCCACTTCCTCGGACGAATTTCCGATACTGAACAACTTGTAAAGCGTATGCGCATGTTCCCACTGGAAATTATTATGCGAAATACTGCTGCAGGTTCTTTTGCAAAACGTTATAACATTAAAGAAGGAACACCTTTAAAGAAGCCATTGTTGGAGTTCTGCGTAAAGTCCGACGAGCTTGGTGATCCATTTATTAATCCTGAAGGCGTTGTGGCTCTTGGATTAGCAACAGATGAAGAAATAGCAGAAGTCACTCGTCAAGCTCATGCTGTTAACAATGCTTTGTTGGATATTTTCTCAAAGATTGATGTTCAGCTTGTCGACTTCAAGATTGAAGAGGGCGTGGACGCCGAAGGAAATATTCTTCTCGCTGATGAAATAACTCCTGATACTTGCAGACTTTGGGATAAGCGCAATGCTGGTACGAACGGAGTAAGTCATTTGGACAAGGACTTGTTCAGGCGCGATTTAGGCGACATCATTCCTGCTTATGAAGAAATTCACGATAGGCTTGCATCTTTAGCTCAAAGCGAAGGTTTGGATGTTTCTGTGCGCAAACCTGACGATTGCGTAGAACGATAATGATTGTTGTGGCTCGGACCTTTTA
>NZ_LXJL01000092.1:0-10144 GCF_001641215.1 Gardnerella sp. 30-4
ATATTAAATAAAAGGCTTAAAATGACAGAAAATAATACAGAAGAAAGTGCCGATACTTGGCAGCTTTGCGGTAAGACTTTACACTCAAGGCTTTTGCTTGGTACAGGCGGCATGACGAGCATTGATATTATGGAAAAGTCGCTTGTTGCTTCGGGTGCGGAAGTGGCAACAGTTGCCATGCGTCGTCACGCAAAAACTGGCGTGGATATTTACGGCATGTTGCAGCGCCACAATATTAACGTTTTGCCAAATACTGCTGGTTGCAAAACTGCGCATGATGCTGTTCTTACAGCAAAAATGGCTCGTGAATCGCTTGGAACTGACTGGATTAAGCTCGAAGTAATTGCAGACGACGATACTTTGCTCCCAGATACTCGTGAAGTATTGCTTGCTGCAGAAAAGCTTATTGAAGAAGGATTTAGCGTGCTTTGCTACACGAATGACGACCCGATTGTGGCTCGTCGCTTGGTTTCGCTTGGCGTGAAGGCTGTTATGCCTGGTGGTGCTCCAATTGGAACTGGTCTTGGCATTTTGAATCCTCGAAACATTGAGCTGATTGTTCAAGAATGCAAGGAAGCTGGCGTTCCTGTAATTTTGGATGCTGGTGTTGGAACTGCTTCCGATGTTGTTAAAGCTTTCGAAATTGGCTGCTCTGGTGTGCTTCTTGCAAGTGCTGTAACTCGCTGCCCAGATCCTGTAAAGATGGGCCGCGCAATGGCTGCTGCTGTAACTGCTGGAAAGCTTGCTCACGATGCTGGCCGTATTCCTAAGCGTGAACATGCACTCGCTTCTTCGCCTGTTGAAGGTCGCGCTTGGGCTGATTCTGTACTGTAAATTTCTGTACTGTAATTTTTCGGCATATTATTCAACATGACGATTAATAAAATTTACGACAACCTGCAGGAGCTTGAGGCGGAACGCACTAGCCGTCACTTGCTCCTGCCGGGCTTTACTAATGAACATCAGCAGTTACTTCGCGATGCGAAAATCTGCATGGTCGGTGCAGGTGGACTTGGTTCGCCGTGCTTGCTTTCGCTTGCTGCTGCAGGAGTTGGAGAAATCACAATTTGTGACGACGACGTTGTTGAGCTTTCTAATTTGCAAAGACAGACTTTATATACTGTCGATCAGTGCGGCAAATCTAAAGCGCAACTTGCAGCTAATCGTCTGCAAGCGTTATCTCCAGGTTTAAAAATCAACCTTGTAAATAGATTTAATGAAGACAACGCAAAGCAGCTTGTAGAAAGTCACGATATTGTTATCGACGGTTGTGATAATTTTGATACGCGCTTTTTGATTGCGGATGCTGCTTGGAGTGCTGGTACGCCGGAAGTTTACGGTTCGGTGCTTTATTATGAAGGTCAAGTAAGCGTTTTCGTGCCAGGAAAAGGTCCTGGTTTGCGTGATTTGTATGCGTGCCCTCCGCCTAAAGAAAAAGTGCCAAAATCGGCTGTGTTGGGTGCAACTGCAGCTATTGTTGGCGCAATGATGGCAACTGAAGCAATTAAACTCATAACCGGTATTGGCACGCCGCTTATTGGCGTTTTAGCGCGTTATAACGCTCTGGATAATTCTTTGCGTCGCTTTAAGTTCAGCGCGTGAATCCTATTGAATTTTTCAGAATTTCCCATTAATTTTGCTTAAATTGCAAAACTTGAGTCTAGTTGTATAAAGTTTTTTGTAATTTTTGGGAATAAAAGTTGACTTTTATAAGTTGAGTGTAATAGACTCAAGTTTTGGAAAGTAAAAAAGCTGATGCTTTACATAGTTTCCAACAAGGAATCTAAATAAGGTTCAGCTTACGTAACTACAAAACTTGAAGGAAAGCGTAATTGCACAAAAGGTGCAATACCTAGTTAAGGAGAAATTATGGGACGCGCAGTAGGTATTGATTTGGGAACAACCAACTCTTGCATTGCTACTCTTGAAGGTGGCAGCCCAACAGTTATTGTAAACGCTGAAGGCGCACGTACCACGCCATCTGTTGTGGCATTCAGCAAGTCTGGCGAAATCTTGGTTGGTGAAGTTGCTAAGCGTCAGGCTGTAACAAACGTTGATCGCACGATTAGCTCAGTAAAGCGCCACATGGGCACTGATTGGACTGTTGATATCGACGGCAAGAAGTGGACTCCACAAGAGATTTCTGCACAGGTTCTGATGAAGTTGAAGCGCGATGCTGAAGCTTACTTGGGTGAGCCGGTAACCGATGCCGTTATTACATGCCCAGCATACTTCAACGATGCTCAGCGTCAGGCAACTAAGGATGCAGGTAAGATTGCAGGCTTGAACGTGCTTCGTATTATTAACGAACCAACTGCTGCAGCTTTGGCTTACGGCCTTGAAAAAGGCAAGGAAGACGAGCGCATTTTGGTATTCGACTTGGGTGGCGGTACTTTCGATGTGTCCTTGCTTGAAATTGGTAAGGATGACGACGGATTCTCCACAATTCAGGTGCAAGCAACTAACGGCGATAACCATTTGGGTGGCGACGACTGGGATCAGAAGATTATCGACTGGCTCGTTGGCGAAGTTAAGAACAAGTATGGCGTTGATTTGAGCAAGGATAAGATTGCTTTGCAGCGCTTGAAGGAAGCTGCTGAGCAGGCAAAGAAGGAACTTAGCTCTTCTACTTCTACCTCAATTTCTATGCAGTACTTGGCAATGACTCCTGACGGCACTCCAGTGCATTTGGATGAGACTTTGACTCGTGCTCACTTTGAGGAAATGACTTCCGACTTGCTTGGCCGCTGCCGTACTCCATTTAACAACGTTCTTTCTGACGCTGGTATTTCAGTAAGCCAGATCGATCACGTGGTTCTTGTTGGTGGTTCAACTCGTATGCCAGCTGTGAAGGATTTGGTGAAGGAACTTACAGGCGGTAAGGAAGCTAACCAGTCCGTGAACCCAGATGAGGTTGTTGCAGTTGGTGCAGCCGTTCAGTCGGGCGTTATTAAGGGAGATCGCAAAGACGTTCTGCTTATTGATGTAACTCCACTTTCCTTGGGTATTGAAACCAAGGGTGGAATTATGACAAAGCTTATCGATCGCAATACTGCTATTCCTACGAAGCGCTCGGAAGTATTCTCTACTGCTGAAGACAATCAGCCATCCGTGTTGATTCAGGTTTACCAGGGCGAACGTGAGTTTGCTCGCGATAACAAGCCTCTTGGTACTTTTGAGTTGACTGGAATTGCTCCAGCTCCTCGTGGCGTTCCGCAGATTGAAGTTACTTTCGATATTGATGCTAACGGCATTGTGCACGTTTCCGCTAAGGATAAGGGCACTGGTAAGGAACAGTCCATGACTATTACCGGTGGTTCTGGTTTGCCAAAGGACGAAATTGACCGCATGGTGAAGGAAGCTGAAGCTCACGAAGCTGAAGATAAGAAGCGTAAGGAAGAAGCTGAAGTTCGCAACCAAGCAGAAGCCTTTGCTTACCAGACTGAAAAGCTCGTGAACGACAATAAAGACAAGCTTTCCGATGAAATCTCTAAGGAAGTTACCGACAAGGTTAATGCTTTGAAGGAAGCTTTGAAGGGTGACGACGTTGAGAAGATTAAGTCTGCTCAAAGCGAGTTGATGACTTCTGCTCAGAAGATCGGTCAGCAGCTTTACGCTCAGCAGGGTGCTGCTGGTGCCGAAGCTGGTGCTCAGTCTGCTGCTGGTGCTCAGGCTGGCTCTGCAGCTAAGGATGATGATGTAGTTGACGCCGAAGTGGTGGACGACGACAAGGATGATAAGGACAACAAGTAATGTCCGACTTTAACGCCAACGAATATTTGCAAGATATGGAAGATGCTGACTCGCTGGATGTAAAAGCTACAGGTGATTCTGCGAAATCGTCTGCGCAATCTTCATCGAAAGCTGCTGAAGGTGCAAATCCTGCAGAAACGAAAGCTGATGCTAACGTTTCTGCGAATTCCGCAAATTCTGAGGATACGGCGAATTCCACTGAATCTTCAGAATCGAAAGACAGCCAAGACGCAGATAGCGGCAGTTTAACTCCCTTAGGTAAAGCTAAGAAAGAAGCTGCAGAGTACTTGGAAGCGTTACAGCGAGAGCGTGCTGAGTTTATAAACTTCAGAAATCGTTCTGCCAAAGAGCAGGATCGTTTCAGACAGCATGGAATTATTGACGTGCTGACAGCATTGCTTCCAGCATTGGATGATATTGACCGCATTCGCGAGCATAGCGAAATGGATGATTCGTTCAAGGCTGTTGCAACTAAGATAGATAAGGCTTTTGAAAAGTTTGGTGTGGAAAAGTTTGGTGAAAAGGGCGAAGATTTTGACCCGACCAAGCATGATGCAATTTTGCACAGACCAGATCCAGACGCTACAAAAGAAACTGTTGATGCTGTAGTTGAAGCAGGATATCGAATAGGAGATCGCGTTATTCGCGCCGCTCGTGTGGTCGTTTCTTCACCACAGCAATGACTAACGAAACTCTTTCGTGACTTTATTGCATAACTTGCTCGTGCTGACTCATAAGAGTTGGCACGAGCAGCCTATATTTGGTCAAAAGCGAAATAGCCAATGTGCTTGTGAAGAAAGGAGGCACAAATGGCTGAAAATGAATGGTTAGCTAAGGATTTTTATAAGGTTCTCGGTGTCTCCAAAGACGCAGATGAGGCAACGATTACCAAAGCGTATCGCAAACTTGCTCGTAAATATCACCCTGATTTAAACAAAACAAAAGAAGCTGAAGAAAAATTTAAGGATGTTTCTGAAGCTTATGACGTATTAAAAGATAGTCAAACTCGTCAACGTTACGATGCTATCCGCCAATTTGGTGCTGGTGGTGCTCGTTTCGCTGGAGGAGCAGGTGGTGCTGGCGGTTTCGATGCGTCGAGTTTCTCGGATATTTTCTCCATGTTCAACGGCGGCTCTGGCATGGGTGGTATGGGCGGAAACGGTTCGCGCATTCGCTTTACATCCAACGGTGCTGGACCAAATATGAGCGACATTTTCTCCATGTTTGGTGGAGGTCAGCGCTCTCAAGATTCAGCAGGATTCCAAGGTACGAGTGGCTTTGGCGGTGAGAGGTATTCTCAACCGCAGGAAGCTGACGTGCCTGAAGTTGGCGAAGATATAACAACCGATATAAAGCTCACATTTAAGCAAGCTTTTAAAGGCGCTACAGTATCGTTGCGTGCGGCTGGTGAAACTTTTAAAACGCATATTCCAGCTGGTGTAAAAACCGGACAGAAAATTCGTTTGAAAGGAAAAGGCAAGCCAGGCAAGTTCGGTGGTGCTGCAGGTGACTTGTACTTGCATGTTCAAGTAGAAGCATCAGATAAATTTACTTTGCGAGGCGACGATTTGATTTCTACATTGCCGCTAACGTTAAGTGAAGCAGTGCATGGTGCAAAAGTTAGTATAAACGACCTAGACGGCAATCCTGTTACTTTCAAAGTTCCAGCTTGTGTTTCAAGCGGTGATGAAGTTCGTATAGAAGGTGCTGGAGTGCCCGGAAAGAATGGCGATTTTGTTGGTGTTGTGCAGATTCGTTTGCCAAAGCGTTCGAGCATGTCTCTTAGACGCGTTGCAAAAGAATTTGATAAAACTGCTGGCGAAACTTATGCTGAAGAAATTAAAAAATTAAGACAAAACTAAGTTAACAATAATTTAGTAGGTTAAACACTGTTGAATTGCTTGTAACAGTGCTTTAAACATACTAAAAAGAGCAAAGGAAGGCGTGCTATGACACCAATAACGCGTGAAACTAAAGCACTGTATGAAATGTGTGCAGTTGCTTTAGTGCGTGGTACCGCAACGCTTGACGGGGCAGATGAAGTAGGATTTGTTCTTGATTTGCCAATATTTACCGTAAGCCATGTGGCACGCCTAACCAATACGCACCCGCAAACTTTACGACAGTATGATAGGCTTCATTTAATAATGCCGAATAGAACTGAAGGTGGCGCTCGTCGCTATTCTTTGCGAGATATAGACAGGATTGTGCAAACTCAGCATTTAAGCCAAAATGAAGGTATCAATCTTGCTGGCATCATGCAAATACTTGATTTGCAAGAAGAAAATCGACAGCTTAAAAGACAAGTAAGGCATTTGCTTGATTCTGCAGAGTCTTCAGAACGCAATATTTTTGCTGCAAATGCAGATGGTGACATTGTGGAAATGCAGCGTTCTCGCAATGCGCGTCGCTGGAGGCGGGATATTCTTACAGAGAGGCGAGCGTTACCTTCGTCGTATTCTTCGGAAAGCTATAACAGTAATTATAAAAATCGAAAGTCTTCGGATGAAAAATCTGTGGTGTTGTGGAGAGCGTGGAGCATATAGTAACGTAGGTATGGCTACTTATTGTGCTTAAGTGAGAAATTAGTGAGAATTAACGAGAAGAATTAATAGTGCGAAAAGTAATGCAGAATTAGTGCGAAAATGATGTGCTACAAAAGCTAAAGCAAATATATGCAATATAAAGGATTGTGAATGGCTGAACAGACGACGAATATGTGTGCAAATACTCTTAACTCTAGTGAAGAAAAACATGTGTTGCGTGCAGTTTTCTGGGATATGGATGGTACTCTTATAGATTCCGAGCCGTATTGGCATGAGTCGGAATTTTATTTAGTAAAAAAATACGGTGGATACTGGGATGAAGATTTAGCTTGGGAATGTTCCGGTGGATCCCTTGAAACTGTTGCCAATAAGATGATTCCTTCTGGTACAAAACTTACAGTAGAAGAAATTGGCAAAGGCATGGTTGATTACGTTGCTGCTCGTGAGGCTGAATCCGTGCCGTGGGTTCCAGGAGTTTTAGATGTACTTAAAAGTCTTACGGATGCCGGCATTACTTCGATTTTGGTGAGCAATTCGCCGCGTTGTTTGGTTGAAAATATTGTGAATCACGCTCCAGAAGGTGCTTTCGCTGGGTATGTGTGCGGAGACGATGGATTTAAACCGAAGCCTAGTGCTGAGCCTTATCTTGCTGCAGGAAAAATGGTTGGCATTGAGGGCACGGATGAGGAAGTTGCAAAGCAGATGGCTAATTGCATTGCCATAGAAGATTCTCTATCTGGTCTTACTGCCGCAGTTAATTCCGGAGCAACTGTAATTGCGCAAACAGGTTTTTCGCGCGCAAACATATCTGAAAGCAAGCATCATGCAGAACTTAACGGTTATGAAAATGTTACTGCTAAAATGCTTGAGAACATTGTTTTGAGCCGAAACTAATTAATAAACTAGCGAAACTAATTAACAAACTATTTAGCTATTTACTTAGCTAGCTATTCGCATATCTGTTCGTAAATTAGCTACAGTTTTGTTTATAAATAGCTACAGTTGATTTACTAGTTTCCTCCAGTTGTGTCATAGTTATTGTCATAACCATGACCGCCAGAATTATTATCGTAGCTGCCAACGCCGCCCGATGATGAATCGTCACGACCATACAGCTGACTATCAAGGTCTAAATCGTTGTCGTTGTCCTTGTCTTTATCTTTGTCCTTGTTTTTATCCTTACCCTCATTCTCAGTTTTTATATGCGTGAATGTATGTTGTTCGCCTAATCCCCATTTTCCATCAGGTCCACCAATTTTGCCTGTGTCTTTTGCTTCAGGGAATTTAGTATTCGGGGTTCCTATTACCGCTTGACGCATGTATCTTGTAAACAAGTGCACAGGGTAGTCGCTTCCGCCAAGATATCCGTGGAACGGTTTAATTACTTGTGGGCTACCTTTTGCGTCTGGATTCCATATGGCAAATGCGGTAACAATATTTGGCGTAAATCCTACAAAGCTACCAGCAGTTTCATCGTTTGCTGTTCCAGACTTTCCTGCAATTTCTCTACCTACAGCGCGAGCTTCAGTTGCTGTACCATGTTGCACTACGCCAATCATTGCTTTTGTAGCTAGAGCGGCATCGGCTGGTGAGAATACTTGCTTTCCGGCTGTTGGTGCACGGTAGAACTCCTTACCGTCAGGATTTTTTACGCTGGCAACAATATGCAAATCTGGGCGTCTTCCTTGGTTTGCAAATGTTGCATATGCGCGCGCAATTTCGCTTACATGCACAGAATCGTTTCCGAGCACAGTAAACGGATTCTTACCATTGACTCGTTCAGGGCTTAAACCTGCCATAACTGCAGTATGAGCAACTTTCTTAGCACCAAGTTTACTTTGCAAATCCATATACACTGTGTTCACAGAATTTGCAGTTGCACTGTATAAGTTAATGGTGCCGTAGCTCATGTTTGCAAAGTTTCCAACAGGTTTATCGATCCCATCAAACTTGCGTGGAGAATTGCCATTGAACATCGTATCCAAGCTAGTGCCAGCCTGAATTGCTCCCATAAGCGCAAAAGGCTTCATAGTAGAACCTGGCTCATAAAGCGCTTGTGTGGCGTTATTAAGCTGTTTCTTTAGATAATCGTCTCCTGCGTAAACGGAAATGATTGAACCATCTTTTGCGTTTATTGAAATTCCGCCAACTTGCAGTCCTTCTGGCACAATTCCTCGTCCATCTTGAGAAGGACTTGCAACTTTGAACATTAAATCTTGCTTAGCTTTATCGATAGTAGTAATAATGCGATATCCGCCACTGTCAAGATCTTCCTGCGTAAAAGCACCGTTCCTAGTTAACTCATCGCGAACCATATGCAATAAGTAACCTTGTTGACCTGCGTAAATGTTTTGAGTCGTCTGAGTAATAGTTTTAGGCATTTTTGCTTGCGCTGCTTGAGAAGCTGTAATGTAGCCATCTTCTTTCATAATGCGTAACACGCGCTTAAAACGAATGCCTGCTTCTTTTGGACCAATTGCAGGATCCCAGCTACTTGGTGCTGGAATAATACCTGCTAAAAGTGCAGCTTGCGAAAGTGACAAATCTTTTGCTTCTATACCGAAATATGCTTTAGCTGCAGCTTGAATTCCGTATGCTCCTCTACCCAAGTAAATAGTATTCATATAATTGCAAAGTACTGTATCTTTATCTTGGGTTTGCGCAATTTTCAAAGCTAAAATAGCTTCTTTTAGTTTTCCAAAATAAGTTTTTGTTTCACCGAGATAATATCTTTCCGCATATTGTTGCGTAATAGTTGAGCCGCCCCAACGCCCGTGCTTTGTAACGTTATGAAGTAATGCGCGTCCAATTCCTTTAAAATCTATTCCGCCATCGTGGTAGAAGGAACGATTTTCTGAAGCAACTATTGCTTTACCAACATATTTAGGTAGTACTGAACAATTGATAATTTCGCGATTTTGCTCAGCAAAAGAGCCTAATTCAGTTTTGCCATCTGAATAGTACACTTTCGTCTTATCTGCCATAGCAACTTTGTCTGGTGCAGGTATATCTGTAGTTGCGTACAGATAAGCAAAAACAATTGTGCCTAGCAAAATTGGTACAAAAATAACGATAAGTGCCCAAAAAATAATAGGATGTCTGCCTCGCCAAGCTCTACGACGCCTTCTGCGTGTTGCTGCGCGAGAACGTTCGAATCTCGAATTACGGCTGCTTTTGTTTGATTCAAAAGAATACGAATGTGGACGGTATGAGTCTTGTCCGCTTGGTGGGACAGATGAAGGCATATTCGTATTTTTTTGTGATTGTGACGATATGCTTCGAGTAGCTTTCTCATGCGAAGTAGACGCTCGTCTTCCATCTTTACGTGCAACCATACATTCCACCGTAGCGTCCGGTGTTGAATTTTTCTACAAAACAGCATGTTTTTGTTTAGAAAAGATTAAAAATATTGAATATTAGTACATATTTGTTAAAGCAATAGTATTATGAAATGTGTATGGTGCGGCATAATGTAATGTCGCTTATTTTGCAGGGCAAGGAGTCTATATGAGCATCCGCGTTGCCATTGCCGGTGTCGGCAATTGTGCTTCGTCGCTGGTTCAGGGCGTTGAATATTACAAAAACGCTGATGACGGTGAGAAAATTCCAGGGTTGATGCACGCTGTATTTGGTCAGTATCGTGTGCGCGATATTGAGTTTGTTGCGGCGTTTGATGTTGATTCTCTAAAGGTTGGGCATGATTTAAGTGAAGCAATTGGCGCTTCACAAAATAACACAATTCGTTTTGCTGATGTACCAAATTTGGGTGTAGAAGTATTGCGTGGTCCAACTTATGACGGTCTTGGTGATTACTACCGTGAAATGATTGATGAGTCCGAGGCTGA
>NZ_LXJL01000092.1:10562-19665 GCF_001641215.1 Gardnerella sp. 30-4
AGCATCCGCGTCGCCATTGCCGGTGTCGGCAATTGTGCTTCGTCGCTGGTTCAGGGCGTTGAATATTACAAAAACGCTGATGACGGTGAGAAAATTCCAGGGTTGATGCACGCTGTATTTGGTCAGTATCGTGTGCGCGATATTGAGTTTGTTGCGGCGTTTGATGTTGATTCTCTAAAGGTTGGGCATGATTTAAGTGAAGCAATTGGCGCTTCACAAAATAACACAATTCGTTTTGCTGATGTACCAAATTTGGGTGTAGAAGTATTGCGTGGTCCAACTTATGACGGTCTTGGTGATTACTACCGTGAAATGATTGATGAGTCCGAGGCTGAACCTGTTGACGTTGCTCAAGTTTTGCGAGATAAGCATGTGGATGTGCTTGTTTCTTATCTTCCAGTAGGATCTGAGCAAGCCGATAAAGCTTATGCGACTGCTGCGATGGAAGCTGGCTGTGCATTTGTAAACTGCCTGCCAGTCTTCATTGCTTCTGATCCTGAGTGGGCACAAAAATTCCGTGATGCAGGAGTTCCTATTATTGGCGATGACATTAAAAGTCAGGTAGGTGCAACTATTACTCACCGCGTTATGGCTCGACTTTTTGAGGATCGCGGTGTGCGTTTGGATCGCACGTATCAGCTGAATGTTGGCGGAAATATGGACTTTATGAACATGCTTCAGCGTTCAAGACTTGAGTCTAAAAAGATTTCTAAGACTCGTGCAGTAACTTCAATCGTGCCTCATGAAATGGATGAGCATAATGTTCATATTGGGCCTTCAGACTACGTAGCTTGGTTGGATGATCGCAAGTTTGCTTTCGTGCGTTTGGAAGGTACTACTTTTGGTGATGTTCCTTTGAATTTGGAGTACAAGCTTGAGGTTTGGGATTCTCCAAATTCTGCCGGAATTGTTATCGATGCTGTTCGAGCCGCAAAAATTGCTTTGGATCGCAAGCTTTCTGGTCCGGTTTTGGCTCCAAGTTCATACTTTATGAAGTCTCCTGCAGTTCAGCATGAAGATAGTGAAGCTCGCCAATTAGTTGAACGCTATATTGCTGGTGATGTTGAAGCTAACGAGTCTCAGCTTGATGAAGATACTGAATTTGCAAAAGAACATGGCAAGAGTGTGTGGCGCGCATAATTTATTACTACTCGACATGTAGCGAAAATCGTGTAATATAGATAAAGCCTCCGTGTGGCACTAAGTCACCCAATCCCCCCAGGGCAGAAATGCAGCAAGGGTAAGTGGCCTCTGGTGGGTGCGCGGAGGTTTTATTATGCGTAAAACTAGCGCGGTCGTAAATACTGTCGTAAAGTCTAAAGTATGAGTGAAGAATTTGCAGGAATTCAATCCAATAGCATTGACAATCAGCATGATGATTCTGCTGAGAAAAATGATGCGCTGCCGGTAGGTGGAACTTCGCAAGATGTTAATCGCAACAGTGAAGGTAGTGACTATTCGCATCCTTTGGATTCGATTAATACGATTACGCCATTTTCTCCAATCTCATCTGAGGATAATGACGAAAAAATATCGCCTTTATTTCCAGAAAATACTGAAGAGAAATCTTCTAAACAGTCTGTAAAACAGTTTGTGAAACAAACTAAACGTCAATCTGATTTGTCTGATTTGTCTGATTTGTCTGATTTGTCGTATTCAACTAATCAGTTATCTTCTGAAGATTCTTCATCGGATGCAGATGATATTGATCAGCTTGATCCGCTCGTAAAGCGTCCTCGAATATCTACCATATTGTGGTGTGTTGCTATTGCAATTGTTTTCCTGGCTTCTGCTGCGTTCATATGGTTTATTAGTGTGCAAACAGTACTTGGTCAAAGCTATGAAGAAATGGTAATTGACGGATTTGGCTCTCATGGTATGCCGTCTTGGCTTGCATTTTGCTTGCGACCTATAAGCGTTTCTATGGTTGTTATAATTACTGGCATAATAATTGCTCTTGTTTCACTCATAGTAGTTTGTATTCGTAAACGTTGGTGGCTTCTTGGTCAATGTGCTGGAATTATTATTCTTTCGGCTGCTGCTGAACCATTGAAAAAAATTCTTCCGCGCCCAATGCTTATAAGTATTGAATATTTGTCTGCAAATTCAGCACCTTCAGGTCATACCCTACTTATTACTGCATCATGTGCGTTGCTTATTTGTGTAGTTTCGCGTGTTTGGCGCGCATGGGCGTCAGTAGTTGCAGCTTTTATAAGCGTTCTTGTGGAACTTTCTTTGATTGCAGCACATTGGCATAGAGTTTCTGACGTTCTTATGTCATTACTTATCGTTGGTGCTGTAACGCTTATTATGCTCGCATGCACTCGCAGTAGTGGAATGGATATGCCAGCTTATCGACGTTCCTCAATTAGCGTTCAAATTGTAGGAAGCTCTATGATTACGATTGGTGTGTTGGCGTGTTTGTATGCACTTTATTTAATATGGCAAATTCTTCCTGGTGTTGATATTTTTGCTCAATGGGCTGCAAGCGTATCTTATGTAGCAACTTATTGGCTGATTATAGGCGTGTCTTTGCTTGTTTTTGGCGTAATTATGGTAATGCGTCACTCTACAGCTTCGCCGTTGAGTAGGCTTGGATTAGTAGGCGCTCCGCCGACGCCTCCATCTGCTTCTAAGTAATATTGTCTACTCTATCTGCTTTTATCCACCGAGGTGGAATGTAATAGACGTATAACTTAAGTTGCGATACAGTTAGCGTGAAACATATAGTTCGGAATTATATGTTCGATTGTGTTAGGAAAGGAGCGAATATGGCAGCACAGAATAAGCTAGTCATTGTGGAGTCTCCCACGAAAGCGCGAAAAATTGGCGGGTATTTAGGAAATGGATATACCGTCATGGCTTCAGTTGGGCATATTCGCGATCTCGCTCAGCCAAGCCAAGTTCCAGCCTCACGCAAAGCGGCGTTTGGTAAGTTTGGTGTAGATGTCGATCATGGTTTTGCACCATATTACGTAGTTGGCTCAGATAAAAAGAAAACTGTTTCCGATTTAAAGTCTGCGCTCGCAAAAGCTGACGAATTATATCTGGCAACTGATGAGGATCGCGAAGGTGAAGCTATTGCGTGGCATTTGGTAGAAGCATTGAAGCCAACTGTGCCAGTAAAGCGCATGGTGTTTCATGAGATTACTAAGGATGCAATTCAAGCCTCGCTTAGTAATACTCGAAATGTTGACGACAATATGGTTGACGCGCAAGAAACTCGTCGTGTGTTAGACCGTTTGTATGGATATGAGCTTTCTCCTGTTTTGTGGAGAAAAGTTGGTCCTGGTCTTTCTGCTGGACGCGTGCAGTCTGTTGCTACTAGGTTGATTGTTGAGCGTGAACGCGAGCGTATGGCGTTTACTAAGGCGTCTTACTGGGATATTAGCGCGATTTTAAGTTCTAAAGGCTCAGATGGTGAAAGTGTTGATTTTGAAGCGCGCATGAGCGAGCTTTCTGGTCGCCGTCTGGCTGGTTCTAAAGATTTCAATTCAAAAGGTGAGTTGGTTTCTACAAAAGATGAATCACAAAAAGCTTTGCATGTTGACGCTGATTTTGCATCTAAGCTTTCTAAAGCTCTTGAAAATTCAGATTTTGTAGTTGACTCTATGGAAACGAAGCCGTATCGTCGTCGTCCTTTGCCACCTTTTACTACATCAACTTTGCAGCAAACTGCTGGAAACCGACTTTCAATGAGCTCTCGCCAAACTATGCGAGCTGCGCAATCTTTATACGAAAACGGCTATATCACTTACATGCGTACGGATTCCGTAACGCTTTCCAAAGAAGCTATCGAAGCTGCGCGTAGTGCCGCTCGTGCAGCGTTTGGCGACGAGTATGTTTCGCAATCTCCTAAGCAGTATGCAACTACGTCTGCAGGAGCGCAGGAAGCTCATGAATGTATTCGCCCTGCTGGAGCGCGTTTCTTAAGCCCGGACGAGCTTGCAGATAAATTACCTGCGGATCAGCTGAAATTGTATACGCTTATTTGGCAACGAACCCTTGCGTCACAAATGGCTGATGCTACAGGTTTTACAGCAACTGTTAAGTTAAATGCTTCTGCTGGAGAATATGGAGAAGCTTTGTTCCAAGCTTCTGGAACAGTAATTACTTTTGCTGGTTTTATGAAGGTTTTTGGCAATGCACATGCATCTGAAGGTGAAAGCGATAAGGCGCTTCCTCAAATGCAAGCTGGGGATATTCTTGAAGCTAAAAGTGTTAGTGCGGATTCTCACGAAACTCAGCCTCCTGCAAGATATACTGAAGCTTCTTTAGTTAAAACTTTGGAAGCTAAGGAAATAGGCCGCCCTTCTACTTACGCAACGATTATTTCCACAATTATTGATCGCGGATACGTCTATGAGCGTGGACGTGCATTGATTCCTTCTTGGCTTGCTTTTGCTGTAATTAAGCTTTTGGAAGCGAATTTCCCGAAGTATGTTGATTACGCGTTTACTGCTGATATGGAAAATGGTTTGGACAGAATTGCGCACGGTGAAGAAACCGGTCGCGATTGGTTAACTAGGTTCTATTTCGGTTCTGGTGAAGGTGCCGCTAATTCCGCTGATGAAGCTCATATTGGTTTGCAACAGCAGGTTGCAGAGCTTGGTGAAATTGATGCGCGTGAAATAAATACCATAGACATTGGCGATGGTTTGCATGTGCGTATTGGACGCTATGGTCCTTACTTGGAAGACATTAAGAATCTTGATGCTGAAGGCAACCCTCGTCACGCTTCTTTGCCAGAAACTTTAGCTCCAGATGAGTTAACTGTTGATGCTGCTCGAGAATTGCTTGAGAATAATGCTGAAGGTCCACGTGTGCTTGGAGTAGATCCAGAAACGGGTGGGAACGTAGAAGTGCGCAACGGTCGTTTTGGGCCGTACGTGGCACTGGTAGAAGAGCAGAATAATGCGGAAGATTCTAAATCTTCTAAGGCTTCTAAGTCTTCTAAGGCTCGTCCAAAAATGGCTTCTTTGTTTAAAACCATGGATCCAGCGACTTTGACTTTGCAAGAAGCGTTGCAACTTTTGAATTTGCCACGTTTGGTTGGTGAGTATGAAGAAGTTGATGCCGAAGGCGTTGTAAAACTAGCTCGTATAGAAGCAAATAATGGTCGTTACGGTCCATATTTAACTAAAACATATTCTGCTGTAGATACTTCTGCTGGAGAAACTGTGGAATCTAAGCCGGATACGCGATCTCTTTCTAGTGAAGATACTATTTTTACTGTTACTTTGCAAGAAGCGAAAGATTTATTTGCGCAACCAAAGTACGGTAAGCGTACTCGTGGTGCCGCCAAGCCGCCTCTTCGTGAGCTTGGTGCAGATCCTGAAACTGGGAAGCCAGTAGTGATTAAGGATGGTTTCTACGGAGCTTATATTACTGATGGCGAAACGAATCGCACTTTGCCAAAGCAGTATACGCCTGAATCGATTGATCCGCAGGATGCATTTGCACTTTTGGCGCAAAAGCGTGCCGCAGGTCCCGTAAAACGCAAAAAGCGCGCGACTAAGAGCACTGCAAAATCTTCTGAAAAGAAGTCTACTGCGAAAAAATCTACCGCAAGGAAAACTTCTACAAAGAAGACTACTTCAAAGAAATCTACCGCTAAAAAAGCATAGGAATGAAATCTAAAGATTAAATAAACCTTGCATATGGAGTCAAAAAATATGGCATCTAAGAATGACGATTTCTCTGATGGCTGCGCTTGCGGAGGAAACTGCGGCTGCAGAAGTGAGCAATCTTATGCAAATAAAGGCTTATTTATTTCTTTTGAGGGCATTGATGGCGTTGGCAAAACTACGCAAGTTGAGGCTCTTAAGGATTATTTGCAATCTTCGGGGCGAGAAGTTGTAGTGACGCGTGAGCCTGGCGGTACGCAGTTGGGTAAAACTTTGCGCGAAATACTCTTGCATGGCACGAGTGTATCTGCCAGAACAGAAGCTTTGCTTTTTGCTGCGGATCGTGCACAGCATGTTGCGCAAGTAATTCGCCCTGCACTTAGCCGTGGTGCAGTAGTAATAACGGATCGTTATATTGATTCTTCGCTTGCTTACCAAGCAGGCGGTCGCGAATTGACTATGGATGATGTGCGAACTTTAAGTGAGTGGGCAACGGATTCGCTGTGGCCTAATCGCACTTATTTGCTAGATATGCAGCCGGAAGATGCTTTTAAGCGTTTGCATCGTGAGCAAGATCGCATGGAATCAGCTGGAATAGATTTCGCACGTCGCACTAGAGAAGCATTTTTAGATTTAGCGCAGGAATCTGCAGATCGTTATCGCGTATTAGATGCAACGTTCTCAGCGAAATCATTATCTGAACTTATTGTGCAAGACGTACATAACTTAATTGAAGAAATTGAAACTAAATAAAGTGGCGAATTTTATAAAGTGAAGAAGTAAAGAAGCTATGCAGGGGGTGAAGCGATGAGTGTGTGGGATAGCGTTATTGGGCAAGAACAGGTAGTTTCGCGATTGCGAAAAATTGCTTGTGCGGATGCTAGCAAAATAGCGCAATCTTGGCTGATTTGCGGAGCTGCTGGCTTCGGTAGTGCGCAAGTTGCGCGCGCTTTCGCTGCAGCTCTCGAAAGTCCGGATCATGGAGAAGGCAGTGATGGAATTAGCGGCGAAAATGAGCTTAGTAAAACTGCCAAAGAAGTTTTAGCAGGATCGCATCCTGATGTGCATACGCTTGCAACAAAAGGCGTAACTCTTAGTATTGACGATGTACGCGAGGCAATTGGGATTTCTGAGCAGATGCCTAGCACTGCTCCTTGGCGAATCATAATTATTGAAGATGTTGACAGAATGTTGGAACGTAGCACAAACGTTCTTCTTAAAGAGATTGAAGAGCCAAGCGAGCATACGATTTGGCTTTTATGCGCTTCAAGTGTTATGGATGTGCTTCCAACAATTCGTTCGCGTACGCAACTTGTGCAATTAGCTACTCCAAACGAGCAGTCTATAGCAGAATATCTTACTAAAAAAACGGATGCGGATAATAAGCTAGCAAATCGTGCAGCCAGGCTTTCTCAAGGAAATATAGCAACTGCTTTTATCTACGCAAGCGATGAGCGTGCTTTAAGTAGGCGAGATGAGCTTATTGCAGGATTGCTCCGTATGCATGATGCTGCCGACGCAATTATGCTTGCTGCAATGCTTATTGACGATGCAAAATCACAAGCAGAAGATGAGGTTCAGCGAAATGTTGAGGCTCAACAAAAAGAATTTCGTAGAATTAACGGATTAGGCGATGAGGATCGCATTCCGCCCAAATTGCGCGCAAGCTACAATGCAATTGGGAAAAAGGATGATATAAAACGTAAAGTAACTCGTGTAAGCCGCGACGTGTTATGCCGTTCTCTTGACGCAATCGATAGCGTGTATAGAGATGTTTTAGTTGTTATTAACGAAGCGCAAAAGTCTTCGCCGATTATAAATCAGGAATACAAGTCTAGAATTGTCCAGTTGGCACAAAGCATGACAGCAAGTAGTGCATTGGATTGTGTTGACAGCATTGCTACTACTCGTCGTCGGCTTTCGAGAAATGGTAACACAACTCTTGTTTTTGAAGCACTATTTTGCTCACTTTTGCAAAGTCAATAAAATACAAAAGTATCATATCCTCCACGGAAGTGACATATCGCTTGTGCCTATTCTTGGTGAATTTGTTGATTCGCGTCGCATGATTTCCGGTCTAAACTCCATATGTGCAGGTAACCAATGTTGCTCTGATTTGTTAACAGCGGTTAGGCGGATTGCTTCGCGCGCAATTTGCTGATACGGAGGACGGATTGAAGAAAGCTTTGGCTCAGATATTTCTGCCTGTCTGCTATCTCCGTAACCTATTACGAGAACGTCCTGCGGAACTTGCAAAGAAAGCTCATCTAAAGCTAGAAGTGCTCCAAGTGCGACAGCGTCATTTGCGCAAATAACAGCGTCTGGTTTGCGAGATTGTTTAGCGGTAGAATCAGAAAAAAGCCGCATTGTATCTTTGAATCCACGTTGATAAGTAAGTTCTCCAAAAGTTGTCCAATCTGGCTCAGAAAGTAAACTTAATCGGCTTGCAGCAGTCTGAAAATTGGCAAATAAGTTTGCACTTTGTGTGGAGTCAACATTTCCACTTAAATAAGCAATATTATGGGCATCGTGATGCGAAAGATGTATCAAAGCGGCTTCCATCATTGATTCTTGATCCATGCCAACCCAATTCACGTGGAATGAAGTAGTAGTGCCACCAATTTGCACAATGGGAAGATTGTCAACGTAGTTTTCAAGTGTTTTTGTTAAATCACTATTGTTAGATGGCATAACAATAAGACTGTCAACATTATGACCAATAAGCTCTTCTATGCGTTCTTCTTGAGCTTCTGTGTCTTTTCCAGTTCCAACAAGAAGTATTTTATCTATTTCATGAGCTGCTTCATCCAATGCAGAAAGCATATTTACGCTGAATGAATCATCTACGTTGCTTGTGCCCATTACTACGCCGATTGTATTAGTTGTGTCACTTCTTAATGCGCTTGCTGCATAATTTACTGAATAATTAAGCTGCTCTGCAGCTTTTCTTACGCGTTTTGCGATATCGTCATCTTTGGCTCGTCTACCAGAAAGTACACGAGATACTGTTGCAATTGAAACTTTTGCAAGAGCTGCTACATGAGTTATGGAGGCGTTTTGATTAGTTTGATTTGTCATATCTGCCCCCGAATAAGTGCGGTGCTGTAATTATTGGTAAACAGCACCGCAAATTGAATATTATTTATTTGTCAGTTTATGTACACTTATTTATTTATATTATTCGCCTTTCGTGACTACGTCGACAAGATTGTTAGCTACATTTTCAGCGTCTTCACCATCAACGGTAATTGTGATTGAATCTCCTTTAGTAATGCCCAATCCCATAATTGAAAGAATGCTATTCGCACTTACAGGGGCACCTTCGCCTTTCGCAATCGTTACAATGCAATTTGAGGACATTGCGGCTTGAGAAAATTCTGACGCTGGGCGAGCATGTATTCCAACTGGGTCTTCAATAGTAACAGTACGAGTTGCAATTGCCATTTTTTCTCCTTTGAATAATAATTAACAAATTC
>NZ_LXJL01000093.1:0-9620 GCF_001641215.1 Gardnerella sp. 30-4
GCTGAATAGTATATAAATACAAATTTATCCTTATGGGAGGTGTAAGCATGAGCGTCACAACACAAAGTGTCAGCACAGATAGTGCCCCGAAAAAAAGGAACTTGACCATTATTGAGTCCGCGTACGTGGCGGTCATGTTGTTTGGTATGTTCTTTGGCGCAGGAAACCTGATTTTCCCTGTGTTCCTTGGAGCTAATGCAGGAAACAATTCCGCTCCTGCAGCATTAGGCTTTATTATTACCGGCGTTGGTTTGCCATTGCTTGGTGTTACGGCTCTTGCGATGAGTCGCGCAAACGGTCTTTTTGAACTTTCTAGTAAGCCGAGCAAAAAATACGGCATGTTCTTTACTTGTGTGCTGTATTTAACAATCGGACCATTCTTTGCAATTCCTCGCTGCGCAACAACTTCGTACACTGTTGGTTTGGAGCGCGTCGTTCCACAAGACGGAAACGGTCAATTGTATTTGTTCTTGTTCTCTGTGGTTTTCTTCGCGTTAGCATTCTTCTTTGCTATGAAGCCTAGCGGAATACTTACATGGGTTGGTAAAGTTCTTACGCCGATATTCCTGGTTTTCTTAGGTATTCTGGTATTTACTGCACTGTTTTCTCCTGTAAGCGGCGCTTCTGCGGATGCTGCTCCTATAGGGAAGTATGTTAATGAATCATTCTTTACAGGATTCTTAGATGGCTACAATACAATGGATGCTTTAGCTAGCTTGGCTTTTGGCATTATAGTTGTTAGTACTATTCGATCCTTTGGCGTAAAAGACCCTAAAGATGTGGCAGTGAATACTGTGCGATCTGGATTCTTTAGCTGCTTGCTTATGGCGTTGATTTACGTCGCAATTGTTGTTGTCGGTGTGCGTAGCCGTGCACTGTTTAAGCCTGCTGAAAACGGTGGCGTAACTTTGGCGCAAGTTGCACGCTACCATCTTGGAAACGTTGGTTTGCTTGTTCTTGCTGCAACTGTTACTCTTGCATGCTTAAAGACGGCAGTTGGTTTAATTGTAAGCTGCTCGGAAACCTTCTCTAAGTTATTCCCTAAGGGCCCTAGCTATCGCGTTTGGTCTGTGTTGATTACGCTTGTTTCGTTTGGTCTTGCAAACTTTGGTTTGAGCACAATCATCGAATATGCAGTTCCAGTATTGATGTTCTTGTATCCACTGTCAATTGTATTGATTCTTTTGGCTTTGTGCGGTCGACTTTTTGGAAATTCCAAAGTCGTGTACGCTTGGACACTTGGTTTTACTGGTGTTGCAGCTGTATTTGACTTTTTGAATAGTTTGCCAACAGCTTTGCGCAACGCATTGCATATGAACGATATGTTGGTGGTTGCTCAAAACTGGTTGCCGTTCTCGGAATTTGGCATGGCTTGGGTTTGCCCTGCTGTTGTTGGATTTGTTGTTGGCTATGTCCGCATGGTTTTATTTGAAAACAAGGACATGGAAGAGGTGGCTCGTCTAGCTGCTGGTCCAGATCTTGAAGGCAGTGTTGCTAGCGAAAATGATTCATATGCTTCCATTGATTCTCAGTTTTGCGAGCAAAATTAGAAAATCATGAAATAACCGTATAAGCTAAATAAACCGCCATATTTTGTTGCGTAATTTTTCGTAGCAAAGTATGGCGAATTTTATATAAAACGCACGCTTGACTTATTTATTGGAACGATTTAGTATATTTCAATAACGAACAAAATAATGTGCAATCTAAAAGTAATTCTCGCTTAGCCAGTAAAGCAAGATACGAAAAGGCACACGTCTAGTGCTCGGCGCTGAGGCATTAGCAAAATGGTTGTTCATGAGTGAAAGGAGTAAACGACGCTGTTTGCGGCAGAAGTCTGGCGTTGCTATATATCAAATGGTGCATTGGGCGGTATGCCCAAGAACCTTTAAGTTTCTCTAAATATTTCTAAGGAAGAACAACGATGTTGAAACTAAAAAAGTTTGGAGCAATCTCTGTGATGCTCGTTGCTGCGCTTTCGCTTACCGCATGTGGTGGCGGCACAAGCTCCACGAGTAATGCTCAAGGTAAAACAACCGTTTCTGTTTGGCATTATTGGGATGGCGCTAATGCAGATGCCTTCGATAAAAAAGTAAAAGCATTTAATGCTTCGCACAAGAACATTGAGATTAAAACTACAAATGTTCCTAATGCTGATTTCTTAACAAAATTACGCGCATCTGCTACGTCAAATACTTTGCCTGATATGGCCATAGGTGATTTGATTTGGATGCCTCAAATGGCACAAATTGGTAAGTCTGCAGACTTAAAAAAGCTTCTCAAGCCTGAAGTAATTGACAATATTAACCCTGCATTAAAGAATTTTGGGTCAATTGATGGTCGCTTAGTATCCGTTCCAATGTCAGCCAATAATCTTGCTTATATGTACAATCGCACAATATTTAAGAAGGCTGGTTTAGATCCAGATAAGCCGCCAAAAACTTGGGCTGAATTAAAGCAAATGGCAAAGCAAATCAAAGATAAGACTGGTCTTCCAGGATACGATTTGCCAACCGAAGCAGGAGACAGCGGTGAGGCTCTTACCTGGAACTTCCAAGTCAATCTTTGGCAAGCTGGGGGTGAATTCTTAAAGAAAGATAACTCTGCTGCTGCTTTTAACACTCCTGCAGGTAAGAAAGCTGCCAATTTCTGGATGGATCTTATTAAAAGTGGAGTGAGCCCATATGCTGGATGGGGCAAGTTTGAAAAAGGTAAAGGTGGTTCTGCGCAGGAAGGTTCTTGGATGGTAGGTATTTGGGCAGCGGATCCTCCATTTGATTTTGCTGCAGCTCCTTTACCAACTCCTGAAGGTGGTAAACCATCTACTAATCTTGGCGGAGAACAAGCCATGTTGTTTAACAATGATGATGCAAAAGTAAAAGCTGCTGCTGAATTTGTGACTTGGTTCTTGCAGGACAAGCAAGTGCTTGATTGGTGTGAATCTACTGGTTTCCTGCCTGCGACAAAGAGTGCTGCTAACAATGCAGAGTATCGTTCATGGGTTGAAAAGAAAGAGCCTCGCTTACTTCCATATATTGAACAAATGGCAACTGCTCATACTCGTCCAAACACCAAACTATATCCACAGATTTCGTTGGCATTCGCAAAGGAAATGGAAAAAGCATTTTCTGGCGAAGTAAATGTTGGAACTGCATTAAAGAATGCAGAAAAAGCAGTCAACGAAGTAATATCGCAAGGTAAGTAATCATGCGTAATCCGATAGTACAGTTGAAAAAGAACAAGTCAGCTGCTAATGCAGAAGCAAAGGCTAGTAATGGTAAGCTGATTCGTGATAGTCGTAAAACTGTAGGTAAATGGGAGCAAATTCTCACAGCATGGGGATTGTTGCTTCCTGGATTAGTGATTCTCGTCATCTTCACTTTTTATCCAATTATTTCTGCAGCTTATACGAGCTTAACAAATTGGAACGGGTTTTCTGTAAATCCAGATTTTATTGGATTGAAGAATTATGTGAAACTATCTCAAGATCCAGAATTTTGGAATAGTTTAACCGTGACTGTTATCTATGCATTTGGTGTAGCTGTGCTATCGGTTGTTTCGGGGTTGCTTTTTGCGGTATTACTAGATGCGCCAATTCGCGCTCGCGGATTGTATCGCACTATATATTTCCTTCCTGTCGTTACCTCCTCGGTGGCTGTAGCAATTGTGTGGAAATATATGTTGGATCCATCGGGTCTTGTAAATTCTGTACTCTCATCCCTAGGTATTGCAGGACCCGACTGGCTCCACAACAAGTGGCTAGCATTACTTGCTACTACACTCCTTACAGTTTGGAAGAACTTAGGTTTTAATATCATTCTATATTTGACTGCTTTGCAATCTCTTTCTAAGTCGACTTATGAAGCTGCAAGTCTTGATGGTGCTACGAGCTGGCAACAGCTGCGTTATATTACAGTTCCTCTGCTTAGACCAATGACATTCTTTGTGGTTGTGCAAGCGCTGATTAGTAGTTTCCAATCATTTGATTTAATTTATGTGTTTACTGAAGGCGGTCCTCGAGGTGGCACTGACGTACTAGGAATGTTTATGTATCGTCAAGCATTTAGGTTAGGCAATTTCGGTTATGGTACGGCAATTGCTATAGCGTCGCTGGTGTTAGTTCTTATCGTAACTCTTGTGCAATGGAAGGTAAGTAATGCAGAAAATAAGTAAGGTTTTTACGAGATTGCGTTCGTTGCATCTTGCTCGGCATATTGTACTCATTATCGGTGCAGCTTCGGTACTTATCCCATTTATGTGGATGTTTACAACGTCGTTGCAAACAAAAGCCGAAACGTATGCCGTTCAGTCAGTGATTCCAACATCATGGCATTGGGAAAATTATCTGCATGCGTGGCAAAGCGCTCCGTTTGCAAACTATTATATTAATAGCTTGATCATGTCGGCAATTATTGTAGTTGGTCACCTTGCGTTTGATGCTATGGCAGCTTTTGCTTTTGCGCGATTAGAGTTTCCTGGAAAGAAAATATTATTCGTGCTGCTACTTTCTGCTTTCATGGTTCCTGCTTTCGTAACAGTTATACCTATGTACGGTATTATCGCTCAGTTGCGTTGGATTGATACTATGGCAGCTTTAACAGTTCCGCGTTTGGCTGATGTATTTGGCATTATTTTGCTACGCCAACATTTTACTACTATCCCGCGTGAGCTAGATGAGGCTGCAAGAATTGACGGATGTTCAAGCCTTGGTATTTTTATTAAAGTTATTCTGCCGCTTTCTAAGCCAGCTCTTGCAACTCTTGGTGTATTCTCATTCCTATTTGCATGGAATGATTTTCTGTGGCCTCTGTTGGTTACAAATGCAGAAGAAATGCGTACTATTCAAATCGGCTTGAGTGGTTTTGTTGGACGTTATGGTACGTCATGGAACTATTTAATGGCTGGAACTTTGACGTCAACTTTGCCATCAATTATTATTTTCTTCTTCTTCCAAAAAGCTCTTGAACGAGGAATCGCTTCTACAGGTCTTAAAGATTGAAGAAGTGCTAAGACGTTTACAATTTGTAAAATTTACTATTTGTTAGGAACAAGTCATGCAACCTGAATGGGTAAAATCAAGTGTATTTTATCAGATTTTTCCGGAGCGTTTCGCAAATGCAAATGCCTCTATTAACCCTAATCCTGTAGAATCATGGGATAAATCTCCAACTAGGGACAATTTTTTCGGTGGTGATTTGCAAGGGATCAGTGAGCATCTGTCATATCTTGCGGATATGGGTGTCAATGCTTTGTATCTTACTCCAATTTTCCAAGCGGATACGAATCATCGCTATGATGCCACTGATTATTTCAAAATTGATTCACGTCTTGGTAATGACGCAGATTTTGATGAGTTTATTAAGCGTGCTCATGAATTGCAGATTCGTGTAGTTTTAGATGGTGTATTCAATCATTGTGGAATAGGCCACTGGGCGTTTCAAGATGTTGTACGTAACGGCGAACAATCGCAATATGTTAATTGGTTTTCGGTAGAGGGCTTTCCTGTAGTGTCTCATCCGGAACCGAATTATAAAACATGTTCCGGCTGTTACTATTTACCAAAATGGAATGTATATAATCCAGAAGTGCGTAGACATCACTATAACGTTGCTAAATATTGGTTAAATCGTGGTATTGATGGCTGGCGTTTAGATGTTCCATATTTCGTCAATAAAACATTTTGGAAGGGTTTCCATAAAGTAGTGAAATCTTTTGGGGATGATAAATACTTAGTAGCTGAAGAATGGCGTAACCCTTCTCAATGGCTTACTCCGGAACTTATGGATGGAACCATGAATTATACAGTTCGTGATTTAGTCCTAGGTTTTTGCGCTGATGAAACGTTGGATGCTTATGATTTTGCAGATGGTATGAATGCTTTGTATAACGATATTCCAGAAGAACATCGTTCTTGTATGTTGAATTTGCTTGGGAGTCACGATACTGAGCGATTGCTTACGCGTACAAAAGCTCATGAATATGCTTGGGATACGTCTGCTGAAGACGCTGAGAATTTAGCTTATGCGCTGTTATTCGCTGCTGATGGTGCTCCTATGGTGTATTACGGCGATGAAAATGGTATGGAAGGAGAAAATGATCCGGGTTGCCGCGCTCCTATGATTTGGAATGAGAATGCTTGGAATTTATCTGTTCGTAAAACAGTTTGCAAATTAATGCGTCTACGTAGAGAAAATGCTGCTCTCCAATATGGCAGGCAGCATGTAGCTGCTTTAGGTAAACATACTGTGTGTATTACGCGCAACTTACCTTCGGGGCGTGCATGCTTATGTTTAGTGCATCGCGGATCTGGAGCTTACATCAATTGTGATGATTTGCCGGTGCGTATGGATCGTTCGCTATTTGGTGTGCCAAGTATAATAGGTAAGCAATACCGTATGGGAGAAAAATCCATTATATTGTATGAAGGTGAAGCAGTGGGGAAGCTATGAATGTTCGTAGAGTGACTATTAAGGATGTTGCAGAAAAAGCTAATGTTTCCAAGTCTGCAGTATCTTTTGCATATAATGATCCGTCAAAACTATCTGAGGCGACGGTTGAACATATTATGCAAACTGCTGAAGAAATGGGATATGTGCGAAGTGCAACAGCTAGAGCATTGCGTACGAATTCTTCGAATGCTTTGGGCTTGTTGCTGCCGCAAGGTATTGATACGATTTTGCAAAATCCCTATTATTCACTTTTGATTCAGGGCATTGGGCAGGTTTGCCAGTCGGAAGGCTACACTTTGATGCTTGTTCCTCCGCTAAGAGGTTCAATGTTAAAAGCTATTCCTACAGCTGCAGTAAGTGGTTTTATAATTTGCGGCTTGGAAGCTGAACGTGCAGAAGTTGTTGAAATTTTGAATAAGCATGTTCCTGTAGTGATTGTGGATCCTGCTCAACCTATTAACGTTCCGACTGTAGAAGTTGACGATGAGCATGATTTTGAAGATTTAGTAGATCGACTTATTGATTTAGGTCATAGAAATATTGGTATTGCGGCAATTGAAACGAAATCGCATACTGATTATCCTGGGTGGCAAGGAATAGTTGGTAGGCGCATGGCAAGTGTTGTGCGCGCGCTTAAAAAGCATAACTTATCGCCGGAAGATAAAGAAATTACCGTTATAGAAACGCCCTGCACATATCAGGGTGGCACTGATGTTTTCAATAAAATGTGGAATGATACTAATCTCGAATACAGACCTACTGCGATTGTGTCGTTTAGCGACATTATTGCGCTAGGCGTGCTTGGAGCAGCTCAACAACAAGGGCTACGTGTGCCTGAGGACCTTTCCATTACTGGTTATGATGATTTGCCTTTGTCTACAATTTGTACGCCACGATTAACTACGGTTCATCAGCCAATTACTTCAAAAGGACGTTTGGCTGCAGAAAGTTTGATTGATCAAATACGCTTTGATGAAGAAGCTTTGCCTGTTTCGCATAAAAAACTAGGAACTGCCCTCATCGTGCGTGAATCGGTTGGGGCAGCTCCTCTTAAGAAGTAATTGGCTTAATATATTTTGCAGTTTTGACTAGAAGTTGCCGCCGTTCCAACCCCAGTCAGTAGTTGCAGTGTAACGAATATAAGTGCGATCCTGTGGAATCCCAAGCTCTCGCTCTAAAGCTGCCATAATCTGCTCAGTTAACTTTTCCCAAGCAGACCCTGGCACGCTGGAACCAAACACGTTCACCTCAACGTAAGCTGCAGGCTTGGAATCGTCTCCTGCAAAATAAATCGGCATATTGTCCTCGAATGGGCACATGAGCCAATGCTCGCTTTTTCCTGGAACTGCGCTAATTGCTTTGCCATAAGCAGTTTTTAATGCGTCACGCTGGGCAGGTGTTGTGCTTACAGAAACATGAGTATGAATAACTGGCATAATCGCTCCTTTGCTAAATTTAGTAAGCTTTATTACGTAACAATTATATGTTATTTGTTAGCAGCCGCGTGTTTAATGGATATTATGAAAAAGCTTATTGAACAGGTTGTAAAGTTTGGAATTGTGGGCATTATTGCCCTTATTATTGACGTTGCGCTACTCAATTTATTAATGCTTGCGCACTTAAATAATGTGGTTGCGGGTACGATTTCTTTCGTAATCTCACTTATCTTCAACTATATTGCCAGTATGAAATACGTCTTTAAACATCGTGAAGATATGGCAAAGTGGATGGAGCTTCTGATTTTTGTTATTTCCGCAGTCATAGGTTTGCTTATAAACGATTTGATTATTTGGGCTAGTACGTTAGGAATGGCTGAAACTTTACGCGGATCTGCAGTATACGTTTTGCGCACAAATATAGGAAAACTTGTAGCTACTGTTGTTGTTGCTGTGTGGAATTTTGTTATACGAAAGTGGCTGCTCGATGATACTAAATCTCAACAGCCTGGGTATGTTGCGCAAGAAGATACTAGTTTTGCTCACCGCTTGGGAATGTGGTCGCTTAATCATACAAAAAACCGCAAGTAATTGTTTTAATGTTTTAAACAGAAAGTAGAACGCAATGCCAGCTACGACAATTCATTTTGTGCGTCATGGAGAAGTTGATAATCCAAATCACGTGTTGTATGAGCGTCTTCCTGGATTTCATCTTTCGGCTCGCGGAGTGAGGATGGCGCAAGCTACAGCAAAATATATTGCCACTGTTCCGCAAATGCGCGGAATTACTGCAATTTATTCGTCTCCTCTTGAGCGGACTCGTGAAACAGCGCGTGAAATCGAAAATGCTTTGCGCAAGATTGCAGATTCTTCCTATGTAAAAGCGCACTGTGATGAAGATTCTGCGCAATCTCAAGAAAGCGACATTATTTTAGATAAACGCTTAATTGAAGCTGGAAATAATTTCCGCGGAAAACGCATAGGCTACGGTGAAGGCGCGCTGTGGAAAAACGACAATTGGAAGCTTGTTGCGAATTTGTGGAAGCCAAGTTGGGGAGAAAGCTACCGCAGTATTGCTACTCGCGTTGGTGATTTTGCGCGCGAGCAGGTTCGTAAGCATCCTGGTGAGCAAATCGTTGCAGTTACTCATGAGTCGCCAATCTGGTCTTATAGACACCTACTGGAAACCGGTCACGCTGAACATAATATGCTTCTTCGTCACACGGCTTTAGCTTCGATTACTTCTATTACTTACGATTGTGAGACTTTGCGTGTGCTTTCAATTACGTATGTTGATCCTGCTGGGCGAGTGAAGTAAGTAACATATAATGCGAAGGAGCATTGAAATGGTTAATTCTGTTGATTCTGTCAAAGATTCTGAAGATATTAAAAATAATGAAAAAAGTATGCTAATGCTGAATGATGCAGCGCAATCTGCCGCAAAACTAACAGAATTATGGCCATTGACGGAAGCGCGACACTTAGATAACGACGCAAAATATGCGGAAAATCTTGAGGTGCGCTCAATGCGAGCAATAGCACGAATACTCACGAATCTTGACGTTACCGTTCCGGATGCTGAATTTGTGTATGAAGGCGCGGATGAAATTCCTGGACGTCCGCAAGAAATAGTAGACGCGCTACTTGCTGCCGCCGATGCTTACGACAATATGGATTCATGCTATGAGCCTAACTATGATGAAGCAGAAGAAGAAATACTAGAAAATAGTAATAA
>NZ_LXJL01000094.1:0-9397 GCF_001641215.1 Gardnerella sp. 30-4
CAGATTTGAAGTAGTGACCTTACCGGATGAGTGCCGTGCCGGAGCGTTATTTGCTACGTTCTTCGCGTTGCTTGCATTTTGCTTTACAGAGTCTGAATCAGACTTATTCTCATTAGATTCTTGAGTTTTAGCAGTTTGGGTTTGCTGCTTATTGTCCTTAGAATCTTGCTCTTGTTCCTTCTTGTCGCTTTGATTTTGCTCAGTAGGTTCTTCTGGAAGTTGCTCAGGAAGAACGTCAGGAAGCTTATCAGGAAGCGGTGAAGGAGACGGCAAAGGAGACGGCAAAGGAGACGGCGTTGGGTTTCCTGTTGGGTTTGCCCCAGCTGTTCCTTTTGCTTCTGGAGAAGTAGACGTACCCTTCGTCGATTTTGCAGTAACTTCAGTATTGTCCTTTATCTTATTTGCTGGAATCGTTACTTTACCACTAGTTGGATCAACGGTTACGCCTTCTGGAGCTTTTCCGTCAAATGTTCACTTGCCGTCCGTTCCTTTCTTCACTCTGATTGTTACGAGTGTAGAAGGAGTGGTATCAGGCGCTGGTGTTGGGGTAGGTGTTGGGGTAGGTACTGGTGTTGGTGTTGGAACCAACGGGGAACCAGGAATAGAGATTCCAGGTATTTCACCAGCCGCTCCAGTTCCTTCAGGAGTGTATGTAATCTCCATAGAATCAGCGTCAGATGGTGGTGTAACAGTTGCAGAGCCCTGCTCGGCACCATCTTGTGGTGTTACCACAAGTGGCCTGTCTGTTGGGATAGGCGTTGGAGTTGGTGCAGGCTTCTCCTTTTCGCCAACTTTAGCAGTTACCACTTCTGACTTGCTCTTGCCAGTCTTATCGCTACTGTCTTCTGATTGCGCAGTAATAGTGCTACCGTGCTTAATCTTGTTTGCTGGAATCGTAACAACGCCAGTTTGCGGATCAACAGTCACGCCGTTAGGTGCAGAGCCGTCAATCTTCCACTCATGCTTATCGCCTTCAGCAACAACGGTAATCGTTGCGGTTGTTTCACTGCCTTCTGGCGTGTAGGTAATTACAACCTTGTTGACACGAGTATCCGTGAGATCCGGCGTTACGCTAGCGCCACCATTGGTTGGAGTGTCAATCTTTGGCTTAGTAATATTTCCGCCGATAGTAATATTTACACTATCGCCCGTCTTTGCATCATCACCCTTACCATTGGTTGGCGTGAGGGTGACGATAGCACCAGGCTTTTGCTTCGGGATAGTAATAGTGAAGTTGCCATCTTTATCTGCAACGCCACTTCCTATTTCCTTGCCCTTTTCGTCGGTAACAATTACCTTCGCGCCTGGAAGCGTCTTTCCAGTGATGATTTGTTTAGTAGAATCATATGGATTGTCTTTTAGCGTTTGCTTGGTAATCTGCGGAGTCTTAAAGCCGGTTACAGCAGTAGCAGGATCAGATGGTTTATCCGTCTTGTTCTTAGCTACTGCAGTAATAGTGCTACCGTCTTCCAAGTCTTTTGCCGGAATCGTAACAACGCCAGTTTGCGGATCAACAGTTACACCTTCTGGAGTGTCTCCGTCAATCTTCCACGTGCCGTCATCACCCTTCTTGACAATAATTGTCTGTTCTGGCTTTTCTGGACCGTTAAGCGGATTTGGCTTGTCGTTAATCACAATCTTGACAACGTTTTCATCGCCGTGTGGCGGTGTTACAGTTACATTTCCGCCGTTCTTGTGATCGTCGGTTGGTACCGTAATCTTTGGCTTTTGTGGCTTAGCAGTAACTTTTACTTCTACTGGAGTGCCTTCGTTATTACCCTTGCTTGGAACAAGCTCGAGTTTTGTACCAGGATCCTTCTTATCGATTTCGATAGTGAAGTTTCCGTCTTTGTTGGCATCTCCAGTACCAACAGTATTACCGTCATTGTCTTTGACAGTTACTGTGTTTCCTGGCTGAGTTTTACCAGTAATAGTGGTCTTATCAGGCTTATCCGGTGTGTTCTCGGCTTTGTCATCGTTGATAAATAGCTTGTCTTTATCCACAACGTTTACTTTTACTGTTACATTCACAGGAGTTGTAATATCCGGAATATTTACAACAACAGTTCCAGTTTGCTCACCAGTACTAGACGTTGATGGCTTACCGTTAGTTGCCCAAGTAAATGTGGTTTTCTCAGGGAAGTCACCATTATTGGCAATCATGTCTTTTGGATCCGGCAAAGCGGAGTCTTTTTGCACGTTTACCGTCTTGCCTTTTGGATTTGGCACAACGAGCACGTTGACTGGAATGTCAACATCTGGCTCGCCATCCACCTTAACAGTCACAATTCCTGGCTGGTTGCCAGTCTTTGACGTATCAGGCTTCTTCTTCCAAGAAATACTAGCATCCTTAGGTAGATTATTAATAACATCCTTTGGCTGAGGAGTGGTATCCTTGCCGTCAGTCTTTTGCAGCACGGTTACGTCTTTTCCTTCAGGAGATGCTGTAACAGTAATTTTTACAGTCACTTCTTTAGGCTTTTGTCCTGGAACAGTTACCACAACGTTTACTGTTTTTTCGCCAGTTGTAGATGTGTCTGGCTTGCCAGACTTTCCGTCTTTGCCTGTACCCCAAGTAAAGGTAGTTCCGTCTGGGAACTTATCCTTGTTCTCAATGCTGTTCTTAGGATCAGGATCGCTGTTCTGAATAACGGAGGTGTCCTTTGCCTTAGGCTCAGGAGTTACGTTCACAGTAACTTCTACATCAGCAGAAGTTCCAGGCTTTCCATTTACACCTGGAACAGTGACGGTTATTGTGCCTTTCTTGTTGTTGCCAGACTGTTTAGTATCTGGCTTAGTTTTCCACTCGAACTTAGTGCCCTTAGGGAACTTATTCTTATCGGTAGAATCCTTAATAACATCACTTGCGATTGGGAAATCTGTCCCATTTTGTGGAATGTTCACAATATTCGCTTCTGGCGTTGGCAAAACATTAACCGTTACAGGCACCTCTACAGGGGATTGACCTGGGAGGGTAACAATAATCTTGCTGTTCTTTTTGCCAGTATTGTTAGTGTCCGGTGTATCTTCCTTACTCCACTTGAACTGAGTGCCATCAGGGAATTTACTCTTATCGCTAGAATCCTTAATAACATCTTTAGCTTCTGGCAATTTGCCTTTTTGTAGCACGTTGACTTCAGATGCAGTTGGGTCAACAACGTTTACAGTCACTGGCACTTCTTGAGAAGGCTGATCTGGAACTGTTACAACAACAGTGCCTTGCTTGTTTCCAGCTGTCTTGGTGTCTGGCTTGCTGTCTTTATTCCACTCGAAGGTGGTTCCATCAGGGAACTTATCCTTATTGGAAATCATGTCTTCTGGCTTAGGTTCCACGCCCTTTGGCACAGTCACAACTTGCGGTTTTGGAGTCGGAGCCTTAATAGTTACAGGTACGTTGATAACAGTTGTTGATCCATCCGGATACGTAACTGTTACAGGCACTTCAAACTTGCCAGCCTTATCTCCAGCAGGAATCTTATCCTTATCGCCATCAGCAATAGAGTAAGTTGGCTTTTGTGTTTCGTTCGTTGGCCAGGTAGGAACGCTTACTTGGCTTGTAATGTCAGTGTCTGTTGGCTTTCCGCTGTCGATATTCTTTTCAAGTGGTTCAGCTTGTGGAGTATGCGTATTCGCATCTGTATCCTTAACAACCACATGAACTTTTACAGTGTCAGTTGTACCATCTGGGTATTTAACAATAACCGGTACATCGCTTTCGCCTGGAGTATTTGTATCTGGAAGCTTTTTTCCAGTTTCCACAGTCTTAGTCAGATGCTTTTTGCTATCACCACTTGGATAGTTAGGCACACTTACTTGATTAGTAATCTCGTCATTGCTAATCGTTTCGCCGTGCTTCTTCGTAAGAGTTTTAGCGGTTGGTTCGTAAGAGTCGGAATCCTTATTCAAGATTGTAACGTTTACGTCCACATCTTCGCTTGTTTTGTCCGGATAAGTTACTGTTACAGTTACCGTGTAAACTCCAGGATTTGACTTTTCCCCTGGAATCTTCTTAGTATCCTTGACTTTGTAAGAGATTTTAGTTGCATCTCCAACAAAGTGTGGAACTGTCACCTTATCAGTAATATCCTTCTCGCTAATAGTTGAGCCGTAAGGCTTTTCTAGCGTAGAAGACGTTGGTGTGTAAATATCCTTGTCAGTATCCCTAACTACCACTGGAACTTCAAGAACAACTTCTGACCCATCTGGGTATGTGACCTTAACAGGAACATTAGTTGTGCCAGTCTTAGTCATATCAGGCAAGTTGTTTTTGTTTACAAGCTCTACTTTTGTTTTGCTCTTATCCGGGGTCTTGCCATCAACTGTAGAAGTCTTTACAGCATTCTTAATGTCATCAGCGGTGATTTTATCACCACGGTTTTTCTTAACTTCGTTTGCGCTTGGTGCGTAAGTCTTAGTATCAGGATCTCCAGTAGTAACTTTTACAGTAACGCAAGACTTAGAGCCATCAGGATACTCAATATTAACGTTAATATTTACGTCGCCAGGAGTTGTACCATCTGGAATATCGTTAGCATTTTCAATAGTTACGGAAGTTGGTTTAGGTTTATTACCGTCAAAAGTAACGTGACTCTTTACTTCATCTTCGTTAGTTGTTTTACCATATTCTTTCGTTATATTAGTAACAGTTGGCTTATTTGTTTCGCTTTGTGGCTTGCCAATTGTTACCTTAACAACTGTATGATCTTCTGAACCATCCTTATACGTAATGGTTACAGGAATATCAAACGTGCCAGCTTTAGTTCCGTCTGGAATGTTATGTGTGTTGTCAATAGCAATATGAGCACCATCAGGAAGTGCTGTATCTTTACCAAAGCTAATGCCTTTATCCTTGCCAACACCAGTAATTTTATCGGATATGTTTTTAGTCTTTGGCTTCGAGTTGTAATCAAACGTAAGCGTATTGCCCTGTGGGTTGTAACTCTTGCTCTGTGGTTCGCCAATCTTAACTTTTACTGTGACATATCCAACAGAGTCATCGCTATACGTTATCTTTACAGGAACTTCATATGTGCCAGGTTCAGTTCCTCTAGGAATCTTGGTTTTGTCGGAAATCTCAATTGTTGTCTTTCCTGTAGGAATTTTGTTATTAGGCCAAGATATTCCGCCGCCATCAGAGGTGCTTGTTATAGAATCTTCTATTTGCTTTTGAGTAGAGCCGTAAGGCTTTTCTATTGTGTTAGATGTTGGAATATGTGTTCTACTAAGAGCAGTATCAATAGTGACAGGAACTACAACTTCCGTCGTGGAACCATCTGGATAAGCAACAATTGCTGTAACCTTAGAGTTTCCAGAAGTTGTGCCATCTGGTAATTTTTCGCCAGCTTTCACAGAAACTACCGGTTTCTTAGTTTGGTCTTTACTTATATAGTCAGTTGTTATTGCATCTTGAATGTCTTTAACAGTTACTGCTGTATTAAATGGTTTTCGGACTTGCTTTGATGTGGCTTTGTGTTCCTCTGCGCTTGTATATACAGCAATCTGAATAGGGAGTTCAGATCTATTACCAGCTTCGTCTGTTACAGTAACAGTACGACTCCAATATTGGCTTGTTCCTTCGTTGGTTGGTGCTGTGCCAGTTATATGCACAATAGCAGGGTTCTTAACACTGTGGTTGCTTGCATTGTCAATTTTTAGGGCAGTATTAGTAATTCCGCAATCAGGTACATTGTTATCCAAGCTTGCGCCGACTATTTTGCCAGTGTTGTCGTGAACTTTCAGTGTAAGGTCAAACTTCTGTCCGCGATGAACTTTCAGCAAGTAATGGTTTTTGCCTGCATGTGATGCTGTTCCTAGATCAGGCTTTTCAATAACAGGCTTAATAGTATCCGTAACAGTAAGCTTTGGCGAAACGTCTACGTGAGAACCGTCTGGGAACGTTATGCGAATTGTAGCAGTTGTATCTTTGCCAGGCTTATTCCAATCTGGTTCTTTAACCCAAGAATACGTGGTACCTTTTGGCAAATCTTTCTTGCTAGTTTCCGAGATACCATCCTCAGCCTTTGGATGATTGTTACTATTGCCGTCAGCAGGAATGTTATGAGTTATATCCTTTGGAGTAATCTTGCTAAACTTATCTGCTTGAGTGTGCACAACAAAGCGAATTGGAAGATTAGTTTTATTTCCAGAACCATCAACTGCTACAAGAGTCCTAGAGTACGCTCCGGCAGCCATGCCATTCGGCACATTGCCTGCAATCTTTATAGCTCGAGGATCATTTTCGGAACCAGCGCCTTGCTTTGTTGCAAAATCAGATGTAGTCAAGCCTGTTAATAAACTATTAATATTCAAATCTGTAACTTTGCCACTGTTGTCGGTTGCAGTTATTTTCAGTTCGCACTTGTCACCGTGGTACGTGTCAATCTTTGTGTAACTTGTTTTGCCTTCAGTAACCTTTTCGGTTACTTCAGTCCAAGTGTCACCAGGACCTTTCTTGTACACCTTTATTACTGGTTTCACTGTATCTTGAACTGTTACAGCTACAGGAATCTCCTTAGTTTCTCCTCCAGGAATGCTGACTTTTACTTTGCCTGGCTTTTCTTTCCCGGTTGAATTGGTTTCAGGTTTAGTAACCCAAGTGTATGTTGTTCCAGAAGGAACATTCTTGCTGTTTTCAAATATCTTCTTAGCATCATCACTAGTAAGTTCATGTCCTAAGTCAACGGTAATAGGATTTGCTTTCAGTTCGTAAGGCTGCTTAACTATTAGCTTAACTTCCTTCTCAGTTTTGTTTCCAGCAGCATCGGTAACTGAGAACTTAAGCTTGTGTTCGCCAACTTCGTTTGCTTTCATGCCGAGTATAGTAATTTTTACTTTGCGATCTTTTGGATTAGTTTGTGTTCCTTGGTAATCGATCTGCAAACGTGAAAAATCATTATTTACAAGTTGTAATAATGGAGTTGCAATATTGAAGTCGTCAATTTTAATATCATCTTTTGCTTCAAGATTAAAGCTTAAATTTTCTCCAACTTTTGCAGTTGCGTCGTTTGCTGTAAGTGTTGGTTTTTGTTTATCTTCTGTAGCTTGATGGTTTTCACTTTTATCGGAAGATAAATTGAAGGTATTTGTATGTTTATCCTGAGAATTGTTGTATGAACTGCTTGTAACTGCATATACGTTTCCTGCAGGTATGCCATTAGCTACAGTAATAATTGCCTTACCGTCTTTGATTTCGGTAGTAGAGCCAATTGCGTTATTGTTGGCATCGTATAAGGTAACCGTGTTTGTGGCGTCTGGTATAAACCCAGTGCCGACGTTTACTACTACTTTCTGGTTTTTAATTTTTGCGCGACCGTTCAAATCCGTTTCAATAACAGGTGTTTTCGGCTTAACGTTAAATGTTACAGTAGTGTCTTTGCGGCTACCGTCTGTGTAATTTACTCTGACAGTGTTATTAAATTTGCCAATTGTGCTGGAATTAGGCTTTCCGCCGTACCATTCGACTTTTTGCGGCTTAACTTTATTGCCAGAATTATTTTCGAGTGTTATGTAATCGCTTGGTTGTTTAAGTTTATCCCCAACGGTTACAGCGTTCTCGCTGCCTTTTGGTGCGTGCTCAAAAGCGAGTGGCTTTTTAACTATTACAGGAATGTTCACTAGATGGTAGGATCCATCTGCATATATGATTTTTGATGCGACTTGCAGAGTGTTACGAGAATGTTTGAAATGGCTTTCGGACAGTTTTGTCTTTGGCAACTTCTTGTCAATAAAAGTTATTGTACCTTTTCCATCATTGCCTTGAATCTGCTGCTTGAGCTCATCTTCGGTAAGCGTATGCCCCCAATCAACAGTAATTGGTGTAGCAGTTGGTTCTTTGTACTTCTTATTCAGGTTCCTAAGATGTACAGTGACTTTCTTTTCCGCTTTGTTGCCGGAAGCGTCGGTTGCAGAAACAGTAATCGTGTAGTCGGAGTTTACTGGCGTATTACCGTTCTTGTTCTCAAACTTAACGTCTTTAACTTCGTGGTTGTAGTGATTTTTTTCAGTCGCGTCAAAACCGTCGTTGCTCTTGTCTGTAAAGTTTGCGTTCTTTATGCTATCCGGGAATCCGCCTACAGAGAAATTAGTTACCTTTTCGCTATTGTCGGAAGTGCCGAAAGAGATCTTTGGCGACTCGCCCTGATACACGGTAATGCTACTGGAATCATCTGTAAGCTCCTTGCCATTAAAATACAGCTTTGGAGGGATTTTATCGCTTTTTGTGCGCTTAAGATTTGGTTCACTCCAGCGCTCACGACCAGAAATAAAGGTGTATGCGGAGTTAGTAGTAGTTCCATAACTACTCGTATTTGCTAATGTATAAGCATCTTGAATGTCGTCAAGAGTGACTCCTTGACGTAATTTTACTTTGCAATGCATGTGTACTGCGTAGTTGACGTTTGTGGTTCTTAAACCAATGCCATAACTGTACTTACTGTAAACACCTTTCAGTGTTGTAGCATTGCTAATGACTCCGTCGCCTGCATTGTTGTGGAAAGTAGCATTCAAATCTTGTCTGTTGCTGGCTCCCATACGTATACCTAAGGTATACAAATAGATAGAACCATTGTGATCATTATCCTTTCCTAAGAAACCAGTAACAAATGATTTACTATTATCTTTTTCGAACAAGCCAATGTCGCGTGAAAGAACAGCATTTGTCATTTGTGGATTAGTTTGATTGCGTTTATAGAAATCAAAGGAAACATCGCTTAATGTGTCACCTTTGTAAGAACCGTTACTATTTAAATCTGCAATTGCATAAGGAATCTGCCACATATATTGGTGTTGTGTAGAATGGGTGACCATAGATTTACCATCGTTGTTAAAGAACACATCGAAGACTAGGTATTGGTCGTTTCCATTCTTTTCAAGATGTGCGTACATATCCGATTTCTTGGTGGTGTTATCGTATTCACCTAAATCGGCTGTTGAACCAGTGTTTCCATTGCTGTTAGCAAAGCGATACCTCTGGAACTCAAGAATATTTGGCGTGTGCAACCAAGGAGTAGTAGTGTCTGCGCTACGCACTTCTTGCGCAAAAGCTGCCGTAGTTGGAGGAAGAAGAATATTAGAGGATGCGAGGATTGGCTGACCGCCTAAGCAAGTGGCGGCAGTAAGAACTGTGGCAAGTGTGCTCAATGACACCTTGCGCATGGTAGCAGACGCGGAAGTTGCGTTCGTTTTTGCTGCGTAATATGCGCATGTGTTTGCAAATGCGCTCGTAGCTTTTTTGCTAGAGAGCTTTTTGCGAGTGTTATTTGCCATAGTATTCCCCTTGTTTTGGTTTTAACTTTTACTTCTATGAGTGCGTTTTATTCTAAACTTATGTCCATTTTTTCTATACTTATTCGTTATTTTTTCATAACGAATACTGGCATAAATATTTATGCGCATGCAC
>NZ_LXJL01000095.1:0-9266 GCF_001641215.1 Gardnerella sp. 30-4
CTATAAAATCTGAAAGAAAAGTTTATTCAAATACTTTTTCTAAGAAACTTACTGCCGCAAGCGTAGCGGTAATTTTAACTGGGGCTTCTATCTCAATGTTTGCAGTTACTGCCAATAGTGCATATGCAAACGAAACTGATTTAAAACAACCTACTGTTCTCATTCCTAACAATAAAGTCACTTACAATGTAGCATCAGCTCCACTAACAAAAGGCGCAACAACTTCACAAAGCAGTGTAGAAAAGACTGCCGCAGGTCTTTTTAGATTTGCAATGAACGATCCTTCTCTTACTGCGGCACAGCGCGAAGATGCTCGCAAAGCTTACGAAACTTTGACCGGACAATTAAATAAGCCAAGCTGGTACGACTCAAAGGTGACTTTAGGAAAAGGAGATATTTACCCAGATTCTCTTTCTCGCTTAAGCAAAGCAATATCTTATATGCAAGCAATTAATGCTTATCGCCAAAGCATAGGATTAAGTCCTATGGGCGTAAGCCTCCAATTAACCGCTGATGCAATTAACGATGCATTCTATTCTGCAAACTACATCGGTCATGCTCGTCACTATAATACTTATGAAAATTTGGCTTGGGCTGATTACGGCGATGGTTCATACACCGGTGGCACAACACCTGAAACAATGACTGGCGCAATGAAGCAGTGGATTACAGACGAAAAGAAAGTTTACGACGAATACAAGTCACGTGGACAAGAGGCTCCAGAAGGCGAAGTTGGTCACTATTTGAACTTCATTAACGGCTCACTTGGTTCAATGGGATTCACTACTGGAAACATTAGTAATGAGTACGGTAGCATTGCAGCATGGGATGCTTCAACAGAAAGCGCTCCTTTCACAATCGAACAATACAAACAACTTATTGACAGGTACATCAATGGTAATGGTGGATCTTCCAGCCAAACACCAACACCGTCAGTTCCTGATCACACCGTGCCGTCGGTTCCTGATCACACCGTGCCATCGGTTCCTGACCACACCGTGCCGTCAGTTCCTGACCACACCGTGCCGTCAGATCCTGAAGTAGATCATACTGTTACACCAGATGTTATGCCAAATATCAATATTCCAGAAGAATATCCAAGCTTTAGCCATTCCGATTACAATATTGGTGTAGGAGATATCAATTCTTCTAACTTCGGCTTAGGAGACTTCAACTTCGGCTTGGGCAACACCACCGACTTCGGCGGAACCAACATCGGAGACTTCAACTTCGGCTTAGGCAACACCACCGACTTCAGCGGAACCAACATCGGAGACTTCAACTTCGGCTTAGGCAACACCACCGACTTCAGCGGAACCAACATCGGAGACTTCAACTTCGGAGACTTAAACGGCTCCAACGCTTCAACTACTTTACCTGCATCTAGCACTACGGATACCCCTGTAGTTGATCCTGACACACTTCTGTAAGAAGCTGAAATCTAATTAACAAACAAAAATGAAGTGACGCAGCGGCATTCACCGTTGCGTCACTTTTTATTACAACTTATTTGCAAAGAATTGTGTTTTCAACTTGAGTAAGGTTACTCTCATAATCACTTCCACAGAAACCATTATTACTTATTAAGTAGATTGTCACAAAATAAGTAAATATGCTCTACTAGAACCCCAAACGCTCAAGCTTCTTAGGATCGCTCTGCCATCCTTTTGCAACCTTCACATGCAATTCAAGCACAGCTTTTGTGCCAGTAATACGATTTACAGCCGTGCGCAAACGCTTCTTTACGCGCACTAAATGCTCCGCACGATGGCCAATAATAATCGGCTTTTGAGAATCACGCTCAACATAAACAGATACAAGCACATGCGCTTTATTGTCGTCGTATTGAGTATCCTCTCCACCGCCCGGATACACAATATCGTCAACTACAACAGCTAAAGAATGAGGCAACTCGTCGTCCAACTCTTCCAAAAATGCGCCGCGAATAAGCTCCGAAATCATGCTTTCTGGGCTTTCCTCACTAAGCTGATCCGCCGGATACATTTGCGGACCTTCAGGCAAGTTTTGAATCAAAACATTCTTAACTTCGTCAACATTGTCGCGTTCCAACGCACTAACCGGCACGATATCCGTAAAATCAGCAAACTGTTGTATTTGAAGCAAATGCTCAACTAACTCGCTGCGGCTAAGCGTATCAATTTTCGTAACAATACCGATAAGCGGAACTTTCCAAGTCCAATTGCCCTTCTCATCTTTTTTAGCAAAATCAGAACGAAGTCGACTCAGAATTCGCCTATCCCCAGGACCAATCTCCTGGTCTGCTGGAAGCAAAAATGCAATCGCGTCAACATCTGAAAGTGACTCGTCAACAATATCGTTCAAACGCTGACCAAGAAGCGTACGAGGACGGTGAATACCTGGAGTATCAACCAACACCATTTGTGCATTATCGGTAGTAACAATCCCTCGAATAGCTTTACGCGTAGTTTCCGGACGAGACGACGCAATAGCAATTTGCGTACCAATAAGAGCATTCATAAGCGTAGACTTACCAACGTTTGGTCTACCAACTACAGCTACGAAACCGGAACGATAACCGTGAAAATCAGGAGTAGAAATCGTTGCGCGAGTTGAAGCGTCTAGATTTGCAAACATCTCGTCGTCGAAGTCATCAGTGTCGTCGAAGTTGTTAATATTATTCACGTTATTCTTACCGTCCAGTTCTTTATTTCAGCATATTCGTTTGTTTCATAGTACTAGCTTGCTTCAAAGCATTGGTTTGTTTGCTTTCAGCAGATTTTTCGGAAGAGCTAATGTCATTTTGATTATCCTTAGAATCCTTAGACTCTTCCAAAACTTGTGCATCTCGTTCTACTAAAATAGTAGATACTTTCTTTCGCCTACCAGCTGAATCTACAGCAGTTAATTTTAGTCCTCTTGTAACAGCGCTGGAACCAACAATCGGCACATTACCAATCAACTTCGTAAGCAAACCAAACACAGTATCCACATCGTCTTCGTCAATATGAACTTCAAAAATATCTTCCAAATCTGCGATTGACGTTCGAGCAGGCATCTTCCACACGCCGTCACGTATTTCTTCTGGATCTGCATGCTGAGTGCGATCGTGCTCATCTTCCAACTCGCCAACAATTTGCTCAATAGCATCCTCAATAGTAACCAAGCCTGCAATACCGCCGTATTCGTCAACCACTACTGCCACATGCTGGCGAATTCGTTGCATTTCATGGAATAAATCGTCAACCGGCTTCGACTCAGGAACAAGCATAGGGTCTCGGCTAATTGTTTCAACTGCTCTAGAAGATGCTGCAGGATTAAACACAGTAGCGCGTACAGCATCCTTCAGATAAGCAACACCTACTAAATCATCTACAGAATCTCCAATAACGGGAACTCGAGAAAATCCTGAACGAGAGCATAATTTAAGGAAATTTTCCAGCGTTTCGTCGCTTTTTACGCAAATCATATCGGTTCTAGGTACCATTATTTCGCGAGTCAAAGTATCTGAAAGCGTGAGCACATTGCGCATCATTTCCGAAACTTCCGGATCGAAATCATTCGCTTCAACAAGTCGATCAATACTCGCCTTTGCTTGATCTAGCTGAATATCTTCCAAAGCTTCATCATCTGAAAGATCAACATGCTTTTTCCTAGAAGTGACGTCAACATCGCTAGCAATATGCACTAAAGGATTAATCGCAATAGCAATAGACACAATGCGAGAAAGTCGCATCAACTTTGCTACAGGTTGAGCCGCACCAACTGAACGTGGGCGAACAAGAATAGAAATCACAGCTACAGCTACTGAAACAACAACACCAATAATAAGAGTTACCCATAAAGGCGAGCCGAAAAATGCAGCTAAAGAAGCAAACAAAACTCCATCTAAAACGTTACATAGCACACGCACAAAAGCGCATGCTCCAGAAGTTGTATAACGGTCAGCAATCAGTTTTTTTACACGATGGATTCTAGCAATTCGACGCATACGCACTATGGCACTAGTTTCATCATCATGCGTTTGTGCTTCAATCATAAGATTATTTAAGCTTGCACGAGTAACTCTAGGCACTGCCCCTTCTGCAGCAGCCATCGCAAGAGAAAGCCATACAAGCAGCATTGCCAGCACAAGCAATGCAGCTAAGCCAATCCAGATATGCAACGGCAATTGCGGAACTGATATGCTAGAAAATATTTGCTTAATATATTCCATAATTATGCTCTTAATGCGCTTTAATGCTGTTTTTTATTTTTATTTTTGACGCTACTCGCTTCATGCTCAGCATCGTAACGCTCAAGCTCGTTTACTGCACCTTCTGGCAAAGTTGCATCATACAATTCTCCAGATCGAGCAGCGAAAAAAGTAAGCATTAGTTGACGTTGCAAACCAAACATTTGCTTTTCTTCTTCCGGAGTAGTGTGATCGTAGCCAAGCAAATGCAAAATGCCGTGAATAGTTAGCAACAACATTTCTTCCATAGTACTATGCCCAGCTGCGAGCGCCTGCTGTTGAGCAACCCATGGGCAAATCACCAAGTCGCCAAGCATTCCTTCAGAAACTTTTTCATCGCTTCCAGGAGTAAGCTCGTCCATTGGGAAACTCATAACATCCGTTGGGCCTTCTAGGTTCATCCAACGTTCATGCAAACAGGCAATTGGCTCTGGATCAACAAAAGTAATCGATAAATCCGAATGCGTACTTACTTTCATTTGTTGAAGAACCCACATTCCAAGATCTGAGAAGATTTTAGCGTCAATATTCCACACTGTTTCATTCATGACTTCAATGCTCATGATTTATCCGTTATTCCTCTCAGTAGATTCTTTAGTACGTTCACGTTTTTTACGCTCAAGCATTGCATCGTAATTTTCGTATGCTTCCACAATACGACCAACCAAAGCATGACGCACAACGTCTTCTGCTTGCAAATGCACAAAAGCAATATCTTTAACTTCGCCCAAAATCTTCTCAATAGAAACAAGACCAGAACGCACAACTGCTAAATCAACCTGCGTGCTATCTCCTGTAATCACCATGGTTGTATTAAAACCGAGTCGAGTTAGGAACATTTTTAATTGTTGAACAGTCGCATTTTGCGCTTCATCAAGAATAACAAAAGCATCGTTTAATGTGCGACCTCGCATATAAGCAAGAGGAGCAACTTCAACAACATTCTCGTCAAGATAGCGTTTTAGTTGTGCAGATCCAAGCATATCAGAAAGCGCATCATAGAGTGGGCGCAAATATGGATCAACTTTATCGTTTAAAGTGCCAGGCAAGAATCCTAAGTTTTCGCCAGCTTCAACAGCAGGACGAGTAAGAACAATTCTGCGAACTCTTCCATCTTCCAATGCACGAACAGCTTTAGCAACTGCTAAATACGTTTTTCCAGTACCAGCAGGACCAATTCCAAACGTTACAATATTGCAATCCATTGCTTGCACGTACGCTGTTTGCCCAGCAGTTTTTGCGCGAACAGGATTTCCTCCAGCAAACGTGATCACGCCTTTACTCATTCGAGCTCTTCTGCTCATAGCACGGCGATGCGCTTCTTCGCTAGAAGGCAACAGCTCACTTGAATCTCTTGAAAACTCATTTTCAGCGCGCGAAACAGGATTATTAATTGCATAGGATGAAGAAATAATACTATTTCCAAGCACTCCACCATCATGACCGATACGGTTTATGCGCACATTGTGTTCATCGTTATGCAAAATATCACGCTCAAGCATGCGTCTTACTTCGTATGCATCCATAGGTTGTTCGTAAGCTGCATCAATCATGCGCCTAAACGCATACTCAGCTTTAGCTGCATCTTCATCTGCTCTAGTTGAACGAGCAACAATTTGAACATCTTTGCCTCGCACAGTAATATCTGCTTCTGGAAAAGCATGTTCCACCTCACGCAAACCAGCATCTGCAGCACCTAAAACTGCAACCGAGCTTAATTCGCTAGGAATTTGCACAAAACGCGTAGTACTTTTCGTCACGATTTACAAGCTACCTTCTACAAGTTTTTCGCCAGTTAATACATGAGCATGAACATGAAACACTGTTTGACCAGCATCAATACCAGTATTAAATACGAGTCGATAATCACCGTTGAATTCATCATCAGCAATTTTTTGTGCAACACCAGCAATATGGGCCAAAGTTTCAGGAGCTTTACTAGCAAGCTCAGCAACATTCTTATAGTGATTGCGCGGCACAATCAGCACATGCACTTTTGCTTGAGGATTAATATCTTTAAAAGCAACTACCGAATCGTCTTCATAAACTCTGCTGCTCGGTATTTCTCCAGCAACAATTTTACAAAAAATGCAATCAGCATCAGTATTGTAAGTGATATCACTCATGGTTTCTCCCCTATTTGCTACTAAATGAAATCAATGCCTTAAGCCAAAAGCAATCGACACTCTTCCTATTATTTTACACAATTATGAGCACTTTTAGATACGATTTATGCGATTATTCGTAACGTCCTAAATCACGCGAAAGAAGAGAAAGAGCTACAGGTCCTGCAGTAGATGCGCGAAGAATATTACTGCCTAAAACGCAGCTTTTAGCACCAGCATCAATAAACATTGACACTTCATCGTCACTAATACCACCTTCTGGCCCAACTAAAACGTAAATAGTACGCTCTTTACCATCCTCCAAACAGCGCTCGCTAAGAGTATTTACTGCTTGTTCTATTTGATTCCAGCAATCAGTTGCGTCTTGATGCAATACGATTACGAGATTTCCGTAAACGCACGCACGCCTACATATTGCAACTATTTGCTTGCTCGAAACACATTCTTGAAGTTCAGGCATCCATGCGCGACGAGATTGCTCTGTAGCAGACTGTAAAACTTGGCTCCAACGCTTATCTGTGCGACCAGGTTTCCACTTTGCAATTGAACGATCCGCGCACCAAGGGATTACTTCATCCACGCCAATTTGCGTAGCCATATCAATTGCTTGCTCATCGTGCCCTGTTTTTGCCAAAGCTTGAACAAGTGCAAGTCTAGTCATTCGCGGAGCTTCCCTAGTAAACGCTTCTACACGAACTAAGCCATTTTCAACATCCGTCACCTTTGCATGAATGCGCAAGCCTTTGCCGTCAGAAAGTTGCAAAGCATCGCCTTCTAATAGTCGCATGGCAGATATAGCGTGACGTTTTACTTGAGATGGAAGCGTAATCGTCCACCCTTCTTCGATTCCTTCTGCAAGCACAGGAGCATTATCGTGATCAGTATCAAGCAAAAATAAAGCGTCAGTCATAGTTCAAGCCTAACGTGAGGATGCGCCAAGTACTAAAAAATGTTTCTGTGCAAGTATTGTGGCAAACTAGAACAGTACGTATTGGAGGTTTGCAATGAGTAATGAGCTTGGTGATAACACTGCGCTTGTTACTTTGCGTATTTCACGCTTTACTCCATGTAATAAATCTGAAGATGATGCAAACAGTAAACAGACAGAGCGCAAGCGCAGAGAAAGTCCTTTTGCGCGCAGAAAGCGCAGTAATCCTTTCGCAAAACTAGATTCTTCAGAAAATAACATAAATAATTCTTCCGAATCTAGTGAATCCAGAATATCTAGTGAATCCGGTGAATCTTACGAATCTTCTCCAAAACAAATTCAAGGTAAGCATTGGGTTCAAGATTACAGTTTACGCGTTCATTCTACTGACACTATTCTTGACTGTTTACTGACTATTAAACGCACAATCGACCCAACTTTAGCTTTCCGCTACTCATGCGGTCACGGCGTTTGCGGTTCCGACGCTGCAAACGTAAATGGCATGCCAACCTTACTATGCAGTGCAACTATTGGTGCAAACGCACGTCCTGAAAGCACAAATAGCGTGCAATCTCGAGGCTTTAGAAAAACTAGCACTACTAGCAGCTCCTCACAGTCGACAAAATCGCCAACTTTACAGCAAAAATCTAAAGAGACTACCACTTTGCAAAATGGCACTTTTGGTGTTATTGAGCTTGCTCCACTTTCAGGATTTGCAGTTCAACGAGATCTTATTTGCGATATTTCGCCTATGATTTCGCAAATAAAACGCTTAGAACCTTATTTGCAGGCATCTAACGTTTCTACGAGAAATACTGAAGGGAAACTCCAGCTTATTGAGTTTTTGCAACATCCTGAGGAACTTAAAAAATTTGAGCTTTTGAGCAATTGCATTATGTGCGGTGCTTGCGAAGGAATTTGCCCAATTTATGCAGGCGGAGAAGCCTTTATTGGGCCTGCAGCATTGGTTAACGCGGCTCGTTTTATTTACGATTCCAGAGACAATGCAACAGAGCATCGCCTTGATCTAATAGACAGCAGTGACGGTATTAGCGCATGCCAGTCAGTTAGAGCATGTTCAAGACAGTGCCCTCGCGGAATTGATATTGGCGAAGAAATTTGGCAGCTTACAACGCTTGTAAACGAGCGCAAAAACTCTTAGATTATTCAATTCCAGATGCTATGCGCACTGCCTCTATTGGGTCGTCTGTGACAGCAAATAAGTGCGGATCGAGTGAAGAAATAAAACCTCGTTGAGTTACTGTAGACTTCAGCCAGTCAATCAAACCATTCCAATACGAAGTACCGAAAAGAACAACAGGCACGCGCGCAACTTTATGCGTTTGCACTAAAGTCAAAGCTTCAAACATTTCATCCATCGTGCCAAAACCGCCAGGGCACACAATAATTCCAGAAGAATACTTCATAAACATTGTTTTACGCACGAAAAAATACCGAAATTGCATGCCAAGATTAATCCACTTATTCAAACCCTGCTCATGAGGAAGCTCAATCCCCAATCCTACAGACGTACCACCAGCTTCTGCAGCTCCACGGTTTGCAGCTTCCATAATTCCAGGACCGCCACCTGTAATAACAGCAAAACCGCGTTTTACAAGCTCTGAACCCATAGTACGAGCTAAAGAATACTCAGGATCATCTTCTTTTATTCGAGCAGAACCAAAAATACTAACAGCTTTATCTAACGATGCGAGCGCGTCAAAACCATCAACAAACTCAGCTTGAATACGAAGCGCACGCCATGGATCCGCGCTACGCCAATCCCATCTCTTATCTACTTCTACACCAACTCCAGAAACAAGCTGCTGATTGTTATCGTTACGAAGAAGCGTCTCTGTAGTGCTCTCCTTAGGAATCATAGAACCGCGCATCACAACAGAACCACGATGATACGTGTTATTCCAAGGTGGAACATCTACTGAAAAATCTTCTTTACTATTAAACATGATTTCTCCTAGAAATTTACTTTCAAATATAT
>NZ_LXJL01000096.1:0-8162 GCF_001641215.1 Gardnerella sp. 30-4
CAAATTACTTTGTTTATTTACTAATGTAGCCTATAACCTGCACTGCGCTTTATTGTGTTGATATTTTTTATCTTTAGAAGATGCAAGTGTTGCAGTTGTCGCTATTTTTCGCAGTATGGTTTACAATTCCTGTAAAGGCTGAATTTGCTACTACATCAATTGTTTGTTGGAGGCATCATATGACTGATATCACATTGATGACTTCGTGTGCTTCTCCTTCTTCAGTTTTACCTTCACTTACTTTGTTATCTCATAAAGTGCGTTTACTTTCTTTGGATACGTCAAGTTTGGCAAAACTGCCCGCACAAACCATTCTTTTGCTTGATGCGCGTGAGGATTTAGCTCTCGCTAAATCAATGTGTTCTTCTCTGCGTGTTGCAAATATTACGGTTCCTGTCATATTAGTTATAACTGAGGGTGGTTTTACTGTAGTAAATCCTTCGTGGAACATTTCTGATGTTGTGCTTACTAATGCTTCTCCGGCAGAAGTAGAGGGTCGTTTGCGTTTGGCTTCTTTACAACACGGATCTTCTGATGATTTATTTGTGCATTCGCAAGGCTCTGAAATTGATGATTCTTTCAATTCAGACAATGGAACTATGCGTTCTGGAGATCTTGTTGTAGATATGCGTAGCTACACAGTGAGTTTGCATGGTCATCCTGTTGATTTAGCTTATAAAGAATTTGAATTGCTGAAATACTTTGTGCAGCATCCGCGCAGGGTGTTTACTCGTGCTCATTTGTTGCAAGAAGTATGGGGTTACGACTACTACGGTGGCACTCGTACTGTAGACGTTCATATTCGTAGGCTTCGTGCAAAACTTGGTGTTGAATATGAACATCTAATTGGCACAGTGCGTAATGTTGGCTATCGCTTTGATCCTTCGGAGTCTGATGAGAATAGCGAAATTTCCGAAAGCAGTGTTGAAGATGATTCTGAAAATGATGCAGATAAGCAGTCTGCGCAATAATGATTTATCGAAGCTCTAATATGCGAGAATCAAAACAAGCGAAATTAGCTCGTATTTATGCAGAGTACGATTTATTGTGCAAAGAAATACCGGAGCCGAAGTGTGCATTAAATTTCAAAAATCCATTTGAGCTACTAATCGCTACTGTATTAAGCGCGCAAACTACGGATAAGCGCGTGAATATCGTGACGCCTGAACTCTTTTCTATTTTTCCCAACGCGAGTTCCTTAGCTGCTGCTCCTGTATCTCAAGTTGAGTCAATTATTTACCCTCTCGGATTTTATAGAGTAAAAGCACAGAATATTATTTCATTATCTGCATGTTTGCTTAATAATTTTTCTGGTATAGTGCCATCAAATATGGAAGATTTAATATCGTTGCCGGGTGTTGGTCGTAAAACTGCCAATGTTGTTCTTGGCAACGCATTTGGATTACCGGGGTTTCCTGTAGATACTCACGTAATACGTGTTACAGGTCGTCTTGGTTGGCGTAAGGTTCAGAATCGTCCAAATCCTGTTGCTATTGAGCGCGAAATAACTGCTTATTTTGCTCCTAAAGAGTGGACTAATCTTTCTCATAGACTTATTTTGCATGGCAGAAAAATTTGCACTGCTCGGAATCCAAAATGTGTTTCATGCCCTTTAAATACAACATGTCCGTCGGCAATTATTTAAAGCGTGTTGTTTCCAATTCAGATATTGATATAGACTGTAGGTTATGTCAAGAACAGGCAAATATGCGTATCGCACTTCCAGGTCAGCTCATGCTCGCACTAATGCAGACTGGATGCCATGGGTTGTGTTTGTAGTTGTGTCTGTAATAATGAGCGGCATTTTGTGGTGTGGATGGCAAATATACCAGGGTCATTCGCCTTTTGCTGCAATAATGCATCCAGCTAGTAACTCAGTGCTAAAAGTTGGTTTACGTACTGCTCCTGAATCTCTTGATATTAGAAACGACGACAGTGACGCTTTACAGCAAGCTTTAATTGGTAATGTTTACGAAACTCTTGTTAAACGTGGCGATGATAATAGTTTGCAACCAGGTCTCGCGAAGTCATGGGATATTTCGAAAGACGGCTTAACATATCGTTTTAATTTGCGTCAAGGTGTGCGTTTTTCTAACGGTAGTGAGATGACTTCGACTTCCGTATTACAATCTTTGAAACAAGGCATCACAAATAATTATCCTGGTTATAGCGCACTTACAAATATTAAAACTGTTAATAATCCGGATGATTACACTTTAGTGATTACACTTAATAATCCAGATGCGTTACTTCTACGTCGTCTTGCTGGACGTGTTGGCATTGTCTATGACACAAAATCGATGATCGACTATGCAAGTGCTGCTCTTGGCACAGGTCCTTTCACTGTAAGTGACTACAATAAAGGCAATTCTTTAGTATTACTTCGCAACGATAAATACTGGGGAACCCCTGCTTCTTGTGCAAGTATTACTTTGCAATATTTCAATAGCGATACTGCTCTAGCTGAGGCAATGGAAAAGGGCAATATTCAAATGGCAGTTCCGCTTGAAGGTAACGAAAATAAGCGTCTTGCTGCTGTTGCTAATACGCAAATGGTAGAGGGTCAGAGCACAAGAGTGCGATTTATTGCAATAAATACAACAGTTTCATCGATTTTCTGCGATGAGCAGGCTCGTAAAGCTGCGAGATACGCTTTGAATGCGCAAACTGTACTTGCAGCTGATGGCAATGGTGGTGTTCCAGTAGGAGGACCTATTGATCCTCTTTCAACTGGTTATGAAGATTTAAATGGATTGTATCCTTATAATCCAGGCAAAGCTGCTCCCTTGTTCCATTACTTTAGCGCAAGCTATTTAGGAACTATCAATTTTCTTGTTCCACAGGGCGAAGGTGGAGTTGGGCGCGAGCTTTCAAAACAGATTAGTTCCGTGAGTGGTTTTAAGGTCAATCTTGAAGAAGTTGATCAACAAACTATGCGTAAGCGTATTAGTGAAGGTAAGTATGATCTTGCGCTTACTACGAGCAATCGTACTTTAGATGAAGGCATGTTTGCAGAAAGCGGTTCTCCGTTCGTTTTGCAAGACGCGCGTGCTCAACAAGCTTGGGCAGATGCGGTTCATTCTAAGAATGCAAACGAATATGAGGCAAATGCTCGTGCATATGCGCGCGAAGTAAGCAATAATGCTGCAGCTCACTGGTTATATGCTCGAAAGAGCATTATGGCTGTAAAGTCTAATGTAAGCGGCTATACGAAAAATATGACGGATCAGCTTCTGCCATTGCAGAGCGTAGTGGTGAAATAGAAAAGCGTAAGATTTGCGTTGTCGCGCTGAGTTTCTAATATTCAGTTCATGAGTGAACAGGATAATAACACAGTAAAGCACGCACATTTAACGCCTCTTCCTAACAAAGTTGGCGTTGATGGTCTTGAAGACAAGTGGCGTAGCAATTGGGACGAAGCTAAAACTTACGCATTCCATAATTCTCGCGACCGTAAGGCCGTATATTCTATCGATACTCCACCTCCAACCGTTAGTGGCCACTTGCACGTAGGTCACGTATTCTCTTACACGCATACGGATGTCATTGCGCGATATAAGCGCATGCAAGGCTTTGACGTGTTCTACCCAATGGGTTGGGACGATAACGGCTTGCCAACAGAGCGCCGCGTACAAAATTATTACGGTGTGCGAGTGGATACTTCGTTGAAGTATGACCCTGATTTTAAGCCGCCTTTTGAAGGCACTGAAGGCAAGAAGATTGAGGCTAAAGATCAGGTTCCTGTAAGCCGACAGAACTTTATTGAGCTTTGCGAGCGCTTGACTTCTCAAGATGAGAAGCTTTTTGAAGCATTGTGGCGCAGGCTCGGGCTTTCTGTAGACTGGTCGCAAACTTACCACACGATTGGTGAGCAGCCTCGTCGAGTTGCGCAAAAAGCATTCCTTCGCAATCTTGCTCGCGGAGAAGCTTATCAAAAAGATGCTCCTGGATTGTGGGATGTGACTTTCCAGACTGCAGTTGCACAAGCAGAGCTTGAATCACGCGAATATCCTGGTTTCTACCATAAGATTGCGTTCCGTTTTGAAGATGGTACGCCAATTTATATTGAAACTACGCGTCCAGAATTGCTTGCTGCATGCACTTCTTTAATTGCAAATCCAGAAGATGAGCGTTACAAGAAGTACTTTGGTCAGGAAGTTTATTCGCCACTGTTTAAGGTGAAGGTTCCAATTTTGGCGCATTCTGCTGCTCAAATGGACAAGGGTGCTGGTATTGCAATGTGCTGTACTTTTGGTGACGTAACAGACGTTGAGTGGTGGCGCGATTTGAATTTGCCAACTCGACCAATTATTCAGCGTAACGGTCGCATCGTTATGACGACTCCTGATTGGATTACAGATGAATCCGGCCGTGAAATGTTCGAGAAAATTGCCGGCAAAACCACGTTCTCTGCTCGTAAGGAAATTGTTGAAGCTTTGCAAGCAGCTGGAGACATGGAAGGCGATCCAAAGCCAACAAAGCGTATGACGAACTTCTACGAAAAGGGCGATAAGCCTTTGGAAATCGTCACTTCTCGCCAGTGGTATTTAAAGAACGGTGGCACGGACGAAAAGTTGAATGCTGAACTTATTGAGCGAGGCAAGGAACTTAACTTCCACCCAGACTTTATGCGCGTGCGCTATGAGAATTGGGTTCACGGCTTGAATGGTGACTGGCTTATCTCTCGCCAGCGCTTCTTCGGTGTGCCATTCCCACTTTGGTATCCAGTAAACGAAAATGGGGAAGTGGATTACGAGCATCCTTTGACTCCTAGCGAAGATCGTTTGCCAATCGATCCAACTATTGACGTTCCAGAAGGATTCGATGAATCGCAGCGAGACCAGCCAAATGGATTTACTGCTGAGCAAGACATTATGGACACTTGGGCTACATCTTCCTTAACTCCACAAATCGTGACTCGTTGGGAAGAGCCAGGTGAGGAAAATCAAGCTTTGTTTAAGGCTACTTTCCCAATGGATTTGCGTCCACAAGGCCAGGATATTATTCGTACTTGGCTGTTTAGTACTGTTGATCGCGCACATCTTGAAAACGGCTGCTTGCCTTGGAAGCATGCTGCACTTTCTGGCTGGATTCTTGATCCTGACCATAAGAAGATGTCTAAATCTAAAGGCAACGTTGTTGTGCCAAATAAGCCAATCGAAGAGTTTGGTGCAGATGCTGTACGCTACTGGGCAACTTCTGCAAAACTTGGCTTGGACGCAACTTACGACGAAGGCCAAATGAAGATTGGCCGACGCTTAGCTATTAAGCTTTTGAATGCTACTAAGTTTGCGCTCGCAATTGGTCGTGAAGATGATGAGCATCAGGTTCTTGAGCCTGCTAGTGCGGATTGGGATTTTGCAGACGTTACGGAAGTTTTGGATCGCTCTGTTATGGCAAAGCTCGCATCCGTTATTCGTACCGCAACTGATGCGCTTGAATCTTACGAGCATTCCAAGGCTTTGGAAGCAATCGAAACATTCTTCTGGGAGTTCTGCGACGACTATATTGAGCTTGCAAAGAATCGCGCTTACGGTACTGCAGAATCAACTGGACGAACTCCAAGCGAAGCTGCTGTAAAGTCTGCTCGCACAACTCTTGGCCTTGCACTCGATGCTTTGGCTCGCTTGCTTGCTCCTTACTTGCCTTATGCTACTGAAGAAGTGTGGAGCTGGATGCATGACGGCGAAGGCTCTGTGCATCGCGCTAGCTGGCCATGCGCTAAGGCGTATGAGGCTGCTGCAAACGGTGTTTCTGCAGATACTTTGGCTTACGCGGGTGAAGCTTTGGCTACTTTGCGCAAGATTAAGTCTGAAGCAAAAGTTTCTATGAAGACTCCTATTTTGCAAGTGACTTTGAACGTAGCAGAAAATGCTTACAAGGCTGTCGAGGAGACTTTGGATGACGTTGCTGAAGCTGGACGCGTTACTGGAGAAGTAAATCTTAACGCTGTTAAGGCAGCAGTTGCTGGAGATTCTTCTGATTCTGAATCTGATTCCGCGGAATCTGATGCAGCTAACGTAAACGTTTCTGTTGCTCAAAGCGAACTCGGCGAAGCTCCTGCAAAAAAGAAGTAGCTGTAAGTAGTTGCAAGTAATCGAAAATAATTAATCGCAAAACAAAAGCGCTGGAAGTCAATCTTCGACTCCAGCGCTTTTTGTGTATTGTAATCGCGAAGCATCGCGCGGTAACGCTAGACTGTAAACCATGAATCCAGAAAGCTTAAGTGAATTAATTGAAAAAATTGCTAAAGATTTAGTAGCAAGCGGTAAAGCTGGCAGTCTAACAGAAGATTTGATTCCTGCTGCCGAAAAACTTGCAGTTATGCGACCAAAGGATCGCGCACACGGTGATTGGGCTACGAATGTTGCTATGCAGCTTGCTAAAAAAGCTGGTATGAAGCCTAGTGATTTAGCCGAGCTTTTTGCTGAGAGTTTGCAAGAAGCGGAAGGTATTGCGTCTGTAGAAGTGGCAGGTCCTGGCTTTATTAATATAACGCTTGATTCTGCGTCTGCAGCTGCAGTCGTAGACGAAGTATTAAAGCAGGGCGCGGATTTTGGCAAAAATACGCATTTGAGTGGCAAAACTTTGAATCTTGAGTTTGTTTCTGCAAACCCAACTGGTCCAATCCACATTGGTGGAACTCGCTGGGCTGCAGTTGGTGATTCTATGGCTCGAGTCTTGGAAGCGAACGGTGCAGAAGTTGTGCGTGAATACTACTTCAACGATCATGGCGAGCAAATTAACCGTTTTGCAAAGTCTTTAGTTGCTGCAGCTCATGGTGAAGAAACGCCTGCAGATGGTTACAAAGGCGCGTATATTAACGAAATCGCAGACGCTGTTATAAAAGAAGCGCAAGCAGACGGCGTTGATGTTCTTTCTTTGCCTAGAATTGATCTTGGAAAAGATGAGGAAGGTTTGCCTCTTGGCGAAGGCGATTCCGAGCAGCGCGAAGAGTTCCGCAAGCGCGCAGTGCCAATGATGTTTGCCGAAATCCGTAAGTCCATGCGCGATTTTCGTGTTGATTTCGACGTGTGGTTCCACGAAAACAGCCTGTACGAGGATGGCGAAGTTGAGCGTGCTATTGCAGATTTGCGTTCTCGCGGAGACATTTTTGAAAAAGATGGCGCAACTTGGTTTGAATCCACTAAGCATGGCGACGACAAAGATCGCGTAATTATTAAGTCTGACGGCAATTACGCTTACTTTGCTGCAGATATTGCGTACTATCGCAACAAGCGCCATCGCGAACAGAATCCTGCGGACGTAGCGATTTACATGCTTGGTGCGGATCATCACGGCTATATTGGCAGAATGATGGCAATGTGCGCGGCTTTTGGAGACAAGCCAGGCGAAAACATGCAGATTCTTATTGGTCAGCTTGTAAACGTTATGAAAGATGGCAAGCCTGTACGCATGAGCAAGCGCGCAGGAAACGTTATTACGATTGACGATTTAGTTGATGCAATTGGTGTTGATGCTTCGCGCTACTCGCTTGCTCGCACAGATTACAATACAAGTGTTGATATTGATTTGGATTTGCTTGCTTCTCACAGCAACGATAATCCTGTGTATTACGTGCAATACGCGCACGCACGCAGCTGCAATGTGGCTCGCAATGCTGCGGACGCTGGAATTACGCAAGATGGTGCTGATTTAAGCTTGCTTAATACCGAGGCTGACGGCGAAGTGTTGGCTGCTTTGGCTCAATGGCCTGCTGCTTTGGCTCAAGCTGGCGATTTGCGCGCTCCACACAGAGTTGCGCATTATCTTGAGGATTTGGCTGCAAGCTATCACAAGTGGTACAACCTTGAGCGCGTTGTGCCAATGGAGTTAACCGACCCTGAAAATCGTTTGCCAGAAGCCGATCGTGAATCTCAGCGCATTGCAAAGTGCCCAGAGCCAGCTCGTGCTGCAGCTCGCTTAAAGCTTAACGCTGCTGTGCGCACAGTTATTGCAACTGGTCTTGATTTGCTTGGAGTTTCTGCTCCGGAAAAGATGTGATTTTGCTTATTTTATATAAGATTTAGAGCAAAGCTATAGAGCATTTTTGATTACATAGGACGTTGGTAGTTTGCCAGCGTCCTTTTTATTTTTTATTAGAGACACGCACGAATTATAAGTTTCTATCGATTAAGTACATGCAATTTATTAATATACCC
>NZ_LXJL01000097.1:0-8135 GCF_001641215.1 Gardnerella sp. 30-4
GTTTAAATATTGCGCGCTAATAGGTTTTATCCACAGCGCGCAATTTTTCTTGCTCTTGCATTTTTTATATTTCAAAATGCAAGTATGAGCATAAATTTTTCTTTATTTAAATCTCAAAATAACGCAAAAAATAGTGCGTTATTGCAGCGAAGGCAACGCGCTTTCGTGCGGAAAATCATTATTGTGTTATGTGCTGGAATGATGGCTTTACTTGTTGTGTCAACTATTATTGATTCACAAGAAACTCAAGTCATAGCAGTAGCTAAACACAATATTCAGCAAGGTTCACGCGTTAGCGTAAACGATATTGCATACGTTCGAGTTCCTAAGCATAAAGTATTTAATCAAGCGTTATCCAATAATATAAGCGCGAATGCTTCTATTATTGCAACATGCGAAATACGTAAAGGCATGCCAATTTTGCAAACACTATTAAGTAAAATTCCGCGCATTCCAAAAGGATTCACTTCTATTACCATTCATTTAGCTAGTGCAGATCACACGCTGCTTCCTGGCGAAAAAATCGATTTAGCTTTTAGCAAGCCGGTACAAGATGAAGAAATTTCTAACTCCCAAAATGCAGAAATCCACAACAGCGAAAAATCCAAAAGCAACACTGTGACAAATAACGATAAAAACAAAAACCACGATATTGAAGAAAACAATATTGCAGAAATTGACGAACGCTATGTTAGCGTAGTTCATAATGTTATGGTAATGCAAATAACTCAAAGCACTCAAGCTTCACAAAATCAGCAGAATACTACCACTCTTGCTATGCCTGCTGCAGATGCGTTGCGATTATTACAAGCTCAGTCTGCAAACCCCTCTTTGGCAATTATTGCCATGAAATTGTCACAATGAGATTGCCGTCATGGAATACGTACACGATTAGTAGAAATCAGCGGTAATTACTAGCAATTAGCGATAATAGCCAGTCAGCAACAAGAATAAATCATTCTGCTACTTCTCGCGTATTTCAAGCTCAACTCATACGCTCGGAAAATACAGCCCAGTGAGGCGGCAATTCGCTTAAAATGCGATTATCGTCGTCTTGATTGCGCTGTTGCAAAGTAAGCTCGTCAGAAGGCTCGAGTTTAACGCCATCTGCATCAAAAAGCTCTGAGCCTTCACGAACAACCCTAACCGACCTGCGGGGAGATCTTCTATTGGGATCGTATTTACTCATTCGTTGTCACCATACAATTCCCCGAGACGAGAAACAACACGATCAACCTCTTTTTCAGGATTGACAAAAGCTCCAACACTCCACACTGTCATAACTGACCAGCCCAAGGATTCCAAATCCTGAATAATCATGCGATGACGTTCACGAGTTGATTGCACGCTCATAAATTGCGCATCATCCGTAAGCACAGCAACAGCAAATGGCTTATCCGCAAGTCCAACTACTAGAGGAATTCTAACGCCATTATCGAAGCCATAGTTGACTGCAACTTTTAATCCACGCGAGCGAATACGCTCAGCTAAATCAGTAAATAGCACATTCCTTTGCGCAGCTTCTGCAGCAATTTGCGCTTCAACATCGTTAGCATCTTCTGGACGAAGCGGCTTATCACTTAACTTCTCAGCCCATTGCAAAAGACTCTTCAAAAGCTTTGGACCATCTTGGTGCAAACGCTCATCTTCCATATCTTTAGATGTAAACGCACTAACAATATCTAGATGACGACGAGCTAGAGCCAAAGCGTCAAGAAGCATACTGCTTCCACCTTCTTCTTCAAGCAATCCAAACTGCTGAAGAAGTCTGCCGTGAGATGTTTTTGCATAGCAAAGCGACATAATTACATCTGTTGCTATTGCTCCAGAAGCTTCATTAACGCCCAAAAGTCTCACATGTCGCAAGAATCTAGCCATGTTTTCGTCTTTAATAGACAAAGACTTCAACTCAGCTCCCAAACGACTGCGGAACACGTTTGTCAATGTAACTACAACAAGCACATAGCTTGAAGGAACAACCGTAAACGTATTTGCGCGCTGACGAATAAGCTCAACTACTTCATCAATTTCACGCTGGCTGCTTTCAATAAGCCCAGAAGACATTACTGGAACTCCAGTTGCTTCAATTTGATGCAAACGAACTTTGCCTTGCAAACGCTCAACAGGAACGTCATGACGCAACTTTCCATAACCATGTTCTTCCAAGAATCGCGCTAAACGAAGCGAGCGCCTTGTTGCTCTAGAAACTACTGTTACAGATGGGAGTAATGAAATAAGTGAACGCAAGCTTTCAGAACTTATTGTTTGCTTATGTGCTAAAACTACTACTTGATGAGCACGAGACAAAATAGATAGCAACTCAATATTTGATATATGAGATGCCGAATCAATTATTACAGTATCTGCAATAGGTCTCAACGGAGTCATCATAGTAAGAGTAGATGGCATAGCTACAAGTATTGGTTTCGCAGCCAAAACAAGTTCCGCATAATTGCGCAATAATTTATTAAAAGTAATTCCAGAACGGTTTCCGGCGAGCATAGTATGTAACTGATTAGCTTCTTGCGTATGCGAGAACAATAAATCACACAAATGCCTCATAGCTTCTTGCTGAACCATTGGACCGATTGAACGCACATGTTCTGTATCAACTTGCACGAATCGATCAGAAGCATCTTGCATTGCTGAGCCATCTTGGTGAGAAATAATTGCAGAAGAATTAACGATATCTTCAAAAACAGTAGTCCACCAAGCTAATTGCAACTCACCGTCAATTGCATTACCTGTAACGTTGCGACGACGCAAATCGCTGACTAAATCAGATAAGCCCGCTTTACTGAACTCGCGTTCCAAATTGCAACGACCAGGGAGAGTATCTAGAGATGCTCTGTCGTCATGTAAATCTTGCAAACGAGCTTCGAGCTGCGCAAATTCAATATTTTCAAGATCTGCACCCTTAAGAGTTGTTGCTAACACTGCATCAAGAGCAACTAAATGCCTTGCTAATAATTCTTGAGTATTTACAATATCATCCAATTTTGGCGGCAAAACAGGCCATCCGCCGTGAGGCACGAAAGTACGCCACTGAGCTGCTTGCTGCGCAACAATCTTTAATGCCTCATGCAAATCATCGACTTTAGCTCCAACTCTTAGCAAGCTGCGCGCTTCTCGAACATGATGTCTACGTTCCCAGAAGCCCATAATTGTGCCTTCGGCTTTACGCTGAGCTTTCGGCTTACTCGCTTCAATCATTGCATCTAAATCGCGCTCAAAAATTTCAGGCTGGAATACGTCAAGTACACGTCGCAAATTTTTGAGAACTGTAACTTGACGACTCCACTCACGAGCTGTTGTTGGCACAGGGAAACCACAGCTTTGCACAGTGCTTTTAACTTGTTCTCGAGTTGCTGGAAGAAGCTTAAGAAGCACGTCTACAACACGCTGATATACAGATATAGCTTCATTTTCGTCAAATATCGACGCGCCAAACCAAGGAGTATCTTCAGGATTTATCCTAAACTCTCCAAGTTCATCGGCTTGGTGGAATTTCTTCGACCACTCCTCAATATGACCGGTCATAGCGTGCGCTGCGGCAACATCTAAACGCACATGCGTAGACGGATGGGTTGGGAACATTGCAATTGCTGCAAGATTCTGGATTGTTTGATATGCAGATACTCCCCAAGTTTCGTTGATACCATGAAGATCACCTAAATAACGAGTAAGGCGAGAACGCACTCCAACCAACTCATCTGCAACCTGCTCAAATCGTGAAGTCGCAATACTATGTCTAGCGCCAACTGCTGCAATCAACTGCGCATCGACATGCTTAGCAATATGACCATCCGCAACGTCTAATGCTAATGAGGAAATTTCATGCGTATTCAACGTGTAACGGAAACGCCTCTGCTGTTCAACAACATTAGGCACATACAACACAGAACGTCCTGCAATCACAGAACGAGAAGCAATCGCAGCAGCAATCGCAGCTGAATCCGATCCCGAATCAATATCCACGAACAGAGATTTTCCAGAAGCAACAAGCTCCGCTGCATAACGCACAACGTTATCTACTTCACCAACTTCGCATTCGCTATGAGGATCTGCGTCGAAAGGACTATATTCTGGCTTATTTGCAGACTGAAGCTTATGAATAGCTCGATCATCGCCAGCCATAGCGTCAATCATTGCATTCCCAACATTGCCAGATTGCAAAGCGTTAATAATTTGTTCACTTTCTGCTACGAAACGCGAACCTGCATCTGTGAAGCAGCCAAGTATAATATCACGCTCAATATCAAAATCTGGAAAAGCTGAGCGAGCTTGCTTACAAATAGCATCAAACACTACAGAAGTTTCTGGCGTTCCACTTTCATATTGAGATCCGTCGAATAAAACATCTTCCCTAAGTTGAACACCACGCTCACTTAAACGCGACACAAGCGAATTGTTCAGCCCAACACTTCCAGAGAAATAAATAGTGGCGGAGGTTTCATCTTGATTAGTGTCACGAACAACTTTCACAGGATACGTAAGAACAGGCACATGGTTGCCATTCCACGATGCAACACCGACTATTAAAGAAAGCTCGGAAACACCACTTTCGTGCGCTTTTGCGTCTCTATCTTCAAAAACTCGATCTAGCCTTCGCCCAGCAGCTCGCAACATTCCAGCGTCCCGGAATAAAGATTTTAATGTTACTTTTCCGCTTGCAAAAAGTTGCGCAATTCCGGAAGGATGAGCATGCGTCAACTCTAATTGAGCAGCAAGTTGCGTTATATCTTCTAGTGGAGAAGGAGATAGCTGAGCCTGATATTGCTGCTTCCACTCAACTATATGTTGTAAAGCGTTAGTACGAGCGCTGTTCGTATTATTAGAGCCAGATTTTTCTAAAGAACCATCCTCTGACGTAGTATTTTCAACTACTGCATCAGTAAAAACTTGCTCTGACGAATCCTGCTCCACGTTGTTTGTATCACTCATATTCCCACCCTACTTGCTTACTGTTCAATAGCTTTGCGATATGCACTATAACCGCTGTTTCTAGCTAGTGCAGCATCTACTTCAGAATTACCTTGAGCTGCGAGCCACGCGTATAAGTCATCGTATAACCCAGTGTTTGCAGCCAAGAACGGAAGCAACTGCGAATATTGCGCCATCTCAAATTGCTTTGAAAAATCACTACTTTCTTCAGCTTCTTTTGACGTGAATCCGCCGGCTTCCACTACATTTTCTTGAGAGTCAAATTCGCCTTTTGATACTTTTTCAAATACGGAGCCTGGCTCAAATGCAGGTGTGTACTCCGCATCAGAATTGTTAATATCGAGATTATTAGAGTCGAGACTTGTAGTACCGAGATTTGTAGAGCCAAAACTGTTAATATCGAGATTATTAGAACCTGTATTTGCACTATTAAAAGCTGAAGTATTGACAATATTTTCAGCAAAAGTTTCAGTTGAATTTAATGGAGATACTGGAAATTCTTGAGAACTTTCGTTTTGCAATACATTTGTTTCCGAATTAACTGGCGTAACCGAAGAAACCTGAGCAACCGAATCAGCTTGATCAACTGCAGAAACCGAATCAACTGCAGAAACCACAGAATCTTGTTGAGAAGGTTCTTCTTTAGTCGCACTTTCTTGCTGAATTGCTTGCGCATCTGCAAATAAATTACGCGGCTCTACAGGAGCCTCCTGCTGCTCTCGCATAACAGGCAAAGTTACATCATGATTGATTGGAGCAACATCTGTTTGCGAATCATCATTGAGCTGAGTTTGATTTTGCATGCCTTGTTTCCAAGACAACCCAGGATGCGAAACTGATTGAGCATGGAAAACACCTGTTGGCTCACCAGCGCGCAAATCAAGAATTTGGTCTACCGATAAATCTGAAGCTGCAGGCTCATCATGCGATTCATCTGTAGCATAAGAGAACAGATTACGCACTGCGTTATCTTTTTCAACTTCAGCAGATTCTTCTTCTACACGCACAAAATCAACAGGAACATCACCGAATTGCATGCGCATTAAGTTATCTGGAAGTTGAAAATCAACATCAGGCTCTAGACGCAGCAAATCACCATTTTCGCTGACTAAATACGTACCGTTGGTCGAATGCAAATCTCGTATTGTTGCCACGCCTCGCATGTCTACAATTAGCAGCGCATGCCTCTTTGACATAGAACGTTTGTTATCTACTATGTCGACGCGCGCGAAACCATCTTCACGCAACGGGCGTATAGGCTTTCGACCAATCTCTACAGACTGACCTGCACCCACACGTGCCTGCTCGACACCACCAACTGTAATCATCCAGCGCTGCACGGTTTGTCGCTCACTCACGTGATCTGCTCCCTTCAAAAAACATACTACTTACTATTGTGTCATGCTTTGTGTATATTGCGCTAGTATTTGTTGATTTTAAGCATAAAAATAACAAAAGGCTCGGAAGAAACTCCCGAGCCTCGAAACTTGCGATATTACCAACCGTCCCTAGCGGAAAGCAACAACGCAAAGCGCTCAGCATTAATCGGCTAACGAAGCCTGAATCAATAGTAAAAAAGGAAATTTGGCAAACCATATCAACAAGCAAACGCAAACCAAGTAATTGCTGTATAAAACCAAAAGATCTACACAGCGTGCCAAGCACAAAATTTTTATAAAAGCACTTAGTCTAGCGCACCTTTTAGCACACTAGACTAAGTAATTCACAGTAAAACCGACTCAACGATCAACCAATAAGCTAAAGCCCAAATGATTCATCACTGAATCAGATTTCAGCTTAGTGACGGATCTTGCGAAGAGCAGCACCCATGCCAGCAAGCACAGAAGCAGCAACAGCAGCCATAGCTACAGCAGCACCAGTCTTAGCTAAACCAGCAGCAGCGGCACCATTAGCACCAGCGGCAGCACCGTTAGCATTGTTGTTCTGCTGAGCAGAAGCCTTGGTATCCTTACCCTTCTGACCCTGCTTAGCAGCAGCCTGAACTTCCTTACCAAACTTACCGCTCATAGCAGAAGCATAAGCATGCTTCAAACCAGGAACAGCTGGGAATGTTGGAGCCAAAGGATCAGAAGTCACAACTGGTGGCAACAAAGATGGGTTCACACCGGCAGCAACAGCCTCATTGTAAACAGCCTTGTAAAGAGCCAAAGCCTCATTATAAGCCTTTACAGCAGCCTTGGCAGCAGCCAAAGCAGCATTATAGTCGGCAGTAGCCTTGTCAAGAGCATTCATTGCACGGACAAGATGAGCCTTAGCGCGGTCCACAGCATCACGCAAACGAGTCTCGGTAGCAGAATCATTCGTACCAGAAGTCAAGAATGCATTGAGCTTTTCCTGAGCATCATTGAAGGCATTCACGCGTGCATTGAACTCAGCAAGAGCAGCAACCAAAGCCTTATAAGCATCATTGAACTTATTCTTAGCAACAGCAAGTTCATCATCCTTATTGTCCAAGTTCATCTTAGCAAGACGAACCTTGTTAATAAGAGCCCTCTTAATCTGATCCTCAGTTGGATCTGGGTTAGAGCAGTTATTAACGTTGTCCAAAGCCTTGAGATACTGGGCATGAGCATCATTAGCAGCAGCGAGCTTAGCATCGTAGGTTGCCTTGTCTCCAACATACTTGTTCTTCTGATTTACATATGCCTGAGCAGCTGCAGCATCTTCTGGCTTGGTGCCATTAGGAAGAGGAGTCACCATCTTAAGCTTGCCATCATTGCCATCAGCCACATACAAAGCCTTAACTTCAGCCTTAGATGGCTCTTGTGGCTCTTGTGGAACAGCTGGAACTTCAGCCTTTGCATCATCCCAAGCCTTCTTAGCTAAAGCAGCGATAGACTCATTCTTGCTCTTAAGATTCCAATCTGCCTTATTCGCTGGGCAATCTGGAACGTTAACATCAGCCATTGCTGGTGCAGCAAAAGCGAAACCGGAGAGGAGGGTGGCGCCAGCAGAGAATGCGGCGATAGCCTTCTTATTCAACATAATATTTTTCCTTTCTTCTTCTCCTTCGTGCTAGGTACACGAAGAAAAATTTGCTGTGTAACTCCAACCGGAGCCACACACGCCCGTCAAACTAGGACTGACCGGCGTTTGCTATTAACATACCCCCCCCCCGTTCGAAAAAGTCAAGAGCCAACACACAACTCATTAACAAAAAACATTCATAT
>NZ_LXJL01000098.1:0-7924 GCF_001641215.1 Gardnerella sp. 30-4
ATTTTTCATTATTCTTGACTATTTTTTGCAATATCCGCAACTACCGGAACGAGCATAGGCTTCCTGCGTAAAGCGCGAGCCACCCAACTGCCCAATGTGCGTCGCATAATTTGCTGCAATTTATAAGTATCGTGCTCGCCGCGCATCATAGCATCTTGCAACTGTTCAACAATTTGATGACGAACCTTCTCAAAATCAGCCTCGTCTTCAGCAACAGCATTCAAGAAAATCTTTGGACCAGAAACCACGTCAGCGTGCTCTGTATCAACTACAACAAAGCTCGAAACGAAACCTTCCGTGCCCAAAATTCTGCGCTTTTCAAGCTCTTCATCTGTAAGCTCACCGACAGAATCACCATCAACATACACGTAACCGCATGGCACAGAACCAACAACTGCAGCATTGCCATGATACAAATCCACAACATCGCCGTCTTCAGCAAGCACAACGTTATTTGGATCAACGCCAGTTTTTACTGCAATCAATCCGTTTGCAACCAAGTGACGATGCTCACCATGAATTGGCATGGCGCACTTTGGCTTCACAATGTTGTACAAGTACAGCAACTCGCCTTCATTGCAATGACCAGACACGTGGATAGCAGCATTATCTTTGTTAATTACGCGCGCACCCAACTGCACAAGCTTATTAATAACTTTGTAAACCTCATGCTCATTGCCTGGAATAAGCGAACTTGCAAGAATAACAGTATCGAATTCGTTAACAGTAATATCTCGGTGACTGCCATCTGCAATACGCCCAAGCGCAGCCATAGGCTCACCTTGTGAACCAGTGCACATGTATACGAGCTTGTCATCCTGAATATCCTTCGCCTGTTTTAAGTCAACAACAGTATTTTCAGGAATATGCAAGTAGCCTAAATCCGCAGCAATTGACATATTGCGAACCATCGAGCGACCAACGAACACAACTTTGCGCCCAAACTTATGCGCAGCGTCAACCACTTGTTGCACGCGATGAACGTGACTTGAGAAGCTAGCAACAATAATTTTGCGCGTAGCTTCAGCAAAAGCGCGATCCAAAGCCGGACCAATCGAAGTTTCAGGCTTCACAAATCCTGGTACTTCAGCATTAGTGGAATCAGCCATAAGCAAATCTATGCCTTGCTCACCTAAACGCCCGAACTCAACTAAATCAGTAATGCGATGGTCAAGAGGAAGCTGGTCAAGTTTAATATCTCCAGTATCAATAAGCGTTCCGGCTGGAGTTTTTACGCACACAGCGAGCGCATCTGGAATAGAATGCGTAACAGTAATAAATTCAAGGTTAAACGGACCGACTTTCATCTTATCGCGACCTTCTACGCGAATAAGCTCCGGATCAATATGATGCTCTTTGCACTTAGCTTCCACAAAAGCAAGAGTTAGCTTTGAACCAATTAACGGAATGTCGGGACGCATTTTAAGAAGGTAAGGCACACCACCGATATGATCTTCGTGACCATGCGTTAAAACCAATGCCTCAACTTTGTCTAAGCGATCTTGAATGTAGTGAAAATCTGGGAGAATCAAATCAACGCCTGGCTGCTCTTCTTCTGGGAATAGCACACCACAATCGATAAGCAGAATATGACCGTTATATTCAATTACGTTCATATTGCGGCCGATTTCACCCAAACCACCAAGCGGTACGATTCGCATTGAGCCTTTACGATACTTTGGCGGCGCAATAAGCGCACCTTCTCTTTGATCGTTAACTACAGGAGGAAGAACATTTCCTGTTCTACGAGTTGATGACTTTGCGTTTTCTGTTTTAGTTTCTTTGTTGAATTTAGCTTTTTTAGTTGATTTAGTTTTAGCAGATTTTACATCTTTAGTAGATACTGATTTAGTTGAAGTATCAGAAGACATTTTTTTATTCACTTTTTTCACCGACTGTCGAATTTGCTTAGACGACGCAGAAGATTCTTGGTTATTAAGAGAACGCATATTATCAGCGTCAGATTGCAACGCATCGCGTACTACTTCAGCAAGAATTTCCTCAGTACGTTCATCATATTCTATTTTCATATTCATCTCACTACATCTTGCGATATTGCGCACTTCTTTCTAGTGTACCGTTAGGACTCAACTCAGCTTTTGTTACTGAAACGGCAGAAACTTTACAGCGGCGTAAAGAAACTGCCGTCCCCTAGCCAAAAAGCGGCAGAAACTTTACACGCGTGCGCAGTTAATGTCGCTTTTTAAGCACCATTACAATAAACCAGCCGAACGTTGCGATAGGTATAGCTGCCATTGTTGAAATCCACGGAACCATCATTCCGGCATGCGAATTCCACGAGTCTATTGCAGCTCCAGCAGCCATCGAACCTAAAGAACAGCCGACAGCAGACGCAGTTGGTAGCCATGAAAGACCTTCCGTAAGCGATTCTTCAGGGACAGTTGCTTTAACGATAAGATTTCCAGTAGCAAAAATTGGCGAAACGCATAAGCCGGAAAGCACTTCAAAAACGCTCATAAGCATAAGTCTGTCAATATTAAGACTCATAAGCACAAATCCAACAGTTAAACCAGTCAAAAATACAATCAAATGCGACCAATTAGAACCGCGGAATTTATGCGATCCAAAAATAATCGCTCCCACAAGCGAACCGCATGCAAACAATGCCAGCTGCATACCAATAAAATGATCAAGTCCTTGAGCTTTCATTGCAGCTGTTACAGACACGTCAAATGCACTAAAACTCATATTAAACACAACAAACATGAGCACTAGCGGGATAATACCGCGGTAAAGCAGCACGTTTTTGCCACGCTTTTTTGAGTGATGATTGTGCAATTGCTTAAGACTAAATTTGTCTGCAAATGAGCGTTTCGGTTCTTGCTTTTGAGATTCCGCATAATCTTTAGAAATTTCATCTTCTTTTTGAGAAGCGATTAATACATCAACGTCTTCAGCTGTAGCAGTTGGAACTTCCACTACTTTAAGCACAGCAGGTTGAGTATTTTTTAGAGAAAAGAACCAAGCTCCGCCCAATCCACTTGCAAATACTGGCACGAATAATTGCGAAACAGGATGCACAGAAGTTGCTAACCACGCAGCTAAAATAGGTCCTAATATAAACACAATTTCATCGATACCAGATTCCAACGCATAAGCAACGTTTAATAAAGAATCGTCATCTTCTGCACGCAATGTATAAGCCCAACGAGTACGCACCAACGCGCCAAAAGCAAACTGAGTTACGCCCATCACAATTGCTAGCACAAAAAGCAAAACAAGAGGAACCTTAAATAACGCTGCACATGCAAAAGAAATCATAGCGATTACTTGTGCACTTAGCGCAATAACTCCAACTTTACGCTGACCAAAACGGTCGAAAAGCTTAGCATACACAGGAGTTACCGCAGCTTGTGCAAGCACATACGACGCAGACATTGCTCCAGCAATAGTCCAGTTGTTATACAAATGGTTTAATGCAAGAACAATCCCCAACGCAATCATAGACATCGGCAAACGCGCAATCGCGCCTGCTACACAAAACGCTTTAGCTCCATTAAATGAAAATAATCTAGAATATTGAGAAAATACCGATGCTTTCTTAGTTGCCGTTTGCGACGACATATATTTCTTTGCTCCTTTTGTCAAGCAAGTCACGCACGTTATACATTTGCATATTTTTTATTAGCACGTTTTAGAACGAGCATTCGCTTGCTTTGAACGAACTCTCGGCTCACCTGAGTAAATATACAAGTCATCCACCAAAGATTTCACGTTCTTAGCTTCATAAGGATGATCCGAACGCATAAAAGAAGCATCTCTTCTAAGCCCGTGATAATCATAAAAGCTTACGTCGCACGCTGAATCAGTATGCAAATAGTAACGATTTACGCCATTATTTCTTAGCATATGCATTGTTCGCTTCCACAAGCCTCCACCGACACCATGCCCACGAGCATCCGGAGATACAAGGAAAAGCTCCAATTCCGCTTGAGTTAAATTATTAATATGAGATTTTGCTTCAAGTTTAGTTTCCAACGCGCGCATGCCATACGCTTCTTCTAAAGCGAGAGCATAGTTTTTGTCACAATTTTCTTTCATTGCGGCTTCTTGCTCGCGAAGCATTCTCCCTACTTCTGGAAATAAAACAGGTGCGCCAAAAACTCGCGCCAAAAGCAGACCCATAAACTTACCGTCTACTTCAGCAATAGTACCATGCGTTGAAGGTTCCAAGTAATGCAACACACATCTTCGAGAAAGACTTAACGAAGCATCTTTCCCAACTTCTTGCGCAATACCCCAAGTACGTTCATATTCTTTAACCATTGCATCAATATCGCTGAGTTTTACAGAACGAAATTCAACAGTCATGATTCTTCCTTACTTCATACTCAAATCGATGTTGTGCGTATGCCCGCCCACACACACTGCACGAGGAATCTGCACGTTTTCGAAGTGATGCACGATGCGTTTCAATCGCGGCGCAAAATACGTTACAGCAAACAAAAATTGCAGCAAATAAATTGCGGCAAAATGATTGCAATAGCAACATTTATGCGTCATCATCATCGAGGGAGATTAACGTGTCAGAGTGTAACTCGGCAAGGATCTCATCTTTCGTTTTTTGCTCGGCATGAATTTCCCGTTCACATTCATCCGATATGTTCACATAATAAAGGGTGGCATCGATAGCATCAAGCGGAACCTTAGTCATAAGAGACAGAAGCAGACGATACCAGTCAAGCTGACCAAGTTTAAGCGCAATATCTTGTGGCTTGGTTGGTTTTCTACCGGTTTTCCAATCGACTATCGTGTACAATTTGCTTGGATCTTCTGGATTTAAACCACCTGCGAATATTGCGTCGATTTTGCCATTAATAATTTGATCGCCTAATTCTGGAACATGAGCTACAATCGGCTGCTCTGCTGCTATAGGACGGCGATGCGCCCATTTTGATGTTATTAAACGCTGCTTCCATATCAACAATTTGCGCTCAGAAGATTTTGCATTTTGCGAAATCTTCTCGCAAGTTCCAGCAACGTTCTCATCAATATTCTCGCCAACGTTCTCATCAACGTCATACTGAATAGAATTTTTATTCACACAACCAGTTTTTATAAACTGTTCAGCCCAGGCATGAAAACGAGTTCCCAAATCAGAAGCAGGCGAAGAAACACTAGGAATAGGGCGAATAATTGCCATCCATTCCTTTCGCAAACGCTTAGCATCCGCATCATCAAAATCTTCATTCGCGCGCGAATAATTATTACGAAACATAGCGCGCCTTTGCACAGCAGTCACATTGACATTTTCAACATTAGAAAGCTGCTCTGCTCTGTTTTTTAACTCTTGAATGTTGCAATACCAATCAATTTTCGGCATTAAATCCGCATCTTGTAGCAAAGCTTGAGCTTTGTAAAGCAAAGAATTATCTTTTGAAATACCAGAAACTTGATTACTAATTTTTGAATTTACAACGTCTTGCGCAGATTTTTGCAATACACTACGTATAGCTTCACTAGATGCACTCGGCCAAGATAATTGCTTCTTATTATCTTCAGTTGGAATAGAGCTTTCCTCGCTAAATAATTGCGCAAGTTGCGAAGCTGACTCCCCTACAACATAACCTACTTGATTTGAAGAATCTGAAACCTTAGCTGTGACCTGAACCGGAGATTCTTCAGATCCGCGCATTGAATCATACATTTCCTGCCAAAAAACAGAAGGTTTTTTAACTCTAGAAGTTGAAATATTTGAAGATTCATCTACAGAAGAAGCTGCACCATTGGCAGAATTTTCTTTATTCTCAACAATGCTCATAGCATTAGACTGGCTGCAAGTGAGCAATGCTGCGAATTTAGCACGCGTCAAAGCAACATACATAAGGTGACGCTCGTCAATGTGCAAAGCGCGCCCACGCTCCTCGACTTGCGAAAGAGGCAATGTGCCAGTTTTCATTACAGCGTCATACACTTTGCTAGCTTCTGAAGGAATCGCTTCTACTGGAGCCTGCTCATGCTCATGGAACTTTTCTGCCAAATCAAACATTTCTCTAGCTCTTGAACCATAAACTTCTGCGTCGATATCGTCTACAGTTAACATATTTTTCAAAGATTTTTGAGGTTCCATGCTAGTTTCAAGATCAACATCGTGAGGGAATCTTGGCAATATATTTGCATCCACTCTCATAGAAACAGGCACTTTTGCAGCAACTTCGAGCGTTGCGTATGCCCTTTCCCTGTACACGCCACTTTGTTGCGTTGCTATTACGCGCAAATTATCGCCTTGATTACTTGGGAACACGCCTTCATTAAGCCCAACTATCGCTACAGCAGGCCATTCCAAACCTTTCGATTGGTGAATAGTCATTAATACGACATCCGCAGGTTCATCCACTGAAGAAGGTTGATCGTTAATTTTGTCTATATTGAAAATCCAAGACATAAACCCATGCAAAGTAGGAGTTGTAAAATCGCTCATTTCTTGCAAATACGCGTCTGCTAGTAGACAAATAGAATCGACAGTAGAGTGCATATCGTCAAGAAGCGTTGCATTAGAGGAAGTATCATTCATAAGCGCACGAGATAGCGCAACGTCAATATCAACGTTAAGCGTTTCTACAGCAACGCGCATAATATCTTGCAAAGAGCCAGATTGAGCACGTTGTATTGCATGAATCATTTGCCCTATTCTTAACACTGCTACATAAGCTTTAGAGCTTAAATTATTTTTTAGCTCAGAAAGCAAATTATTGTCGTTTTTGTCGTTATTTTTTGCTTCTTCGCTTAGTTGAGTTTCGTATGCTTCAAGCAAAACATCCGCCACAAAAACTCCACCATGAATACTATTGGTTTGCGAAGCTTGAGATTGCTGTTCTCGAACAACTTGCGACCACTTAGAGCGAGGAGTTTCAGCGTCTACTAAACCTGCTTGCACTAAAGCACGAAAAACATATTCGATATTCTTTGATGTTGCAATATTAGCTATAGCAGCCAAATCGTCAGTATTAAGCGCAAAACGAGGAGTTGCAAGCAATCTCATCAAAGCTTGAGTATTTGTGTGATCTGCAACAACAGAAAGAAGAGCTAAAACATCTCGAATTTCTGGTTTTTCAAGCAATGCAGAATACCCAACAGTAAGAGTGCGCAAACCTGCTTTTTGTAATGCTTCTTCATATAACGGAATATTATTTTTGCTACGGAAAAGAACTGCAACTCTAGCAGATGCAGAATTAGTATCGTCGTTTTCAGATAGCGCATTATGTTTTACATATTTTACAAAACGCACAACGGCTTCTACTTCTTGATATTGCGTAGGCATATTTAACACACCAAAAGTACCTTTTGGCGCATTATCTAAGTATTGCAAGTTTTTCACTTCTACTTCTGTAGCAAGTGAACTACTATGACGAAGCGGAGGCACTCGCAAAGGTTTCGTAATAGAATTTGCAGCTTTTAATATAAGCTGCGAATTACGTCGCGTTCTTGTAAGAGAAAACTCACTTGACTGGTCGATATTTAGTGCTTGCTCAAGCTTTCTGAAAGCTCCGGAACTAGCTCCTCTAAACGAGTAAATAGCTTGGAAGGGATCACCTACTGCAGCAATATGCGTTTGTTGAGTAGTTAAAAAGTCTTGATTTTCACTAGTTTTCGCAACAACGCTAGCTTCTTCAACACCGCTAGTTTTTTTATGAAACAGCGTTGCAATCAGCATTGCTTGAGTGGTAGAAGTATCTTGATATTCGTCAAGCAAAACTTGGCTGTATTGGCGGCGATACTGCTCTGCAATAGAAGGAAAATGCGTCACCAAACGGTATGCAGCAATAGTAAAGTCGCTAAATTGCGCCATATTTGCGCGCTGCTTTGCTGCGTCAAAAGCCAAAACTAATTCAAGTAATGCATTGCGCTTCTTAGCAGCTTCAAGCAAGTTATTACAAGATTCATAACACTTATTTTTTAATGT
>NZ_LXJL01000099.1:0-7538 GCF_001641215.1 Gardnerella sp. 30-4
GATTTTAAATTAGCAAAAATAACAAAACCGCATATCTTAGATAAGACATGCGGTTTATATCAAAATAACTAGAACTTGTTGCTAAACAATAGCGCTTACGCACATGCTTCTATTCTTTAGCACTATTATTTCGTTTTCCTATTTTCTTATTATTCTGCGCTGATTTATCTTTTTCTACAGTTTCAGACTCTTTTTCAGAAGAAGACTCTTTCTGCTCAACTTCAGATTTAGTATCATCAACCTCAGAATCGCCTTGCTCAGGATTTGCCTCAGATTGATCAACCATAAAATCAGATTGTTCAACCTCGTTTTCACCCATATCAATATCAACAGAAGTAAGAACAGCCATTTGAGTTTTATTTGCATCATCATCTGCAACAGCAACTACAGCGCCATCATGACTTTGTGCAATAGAAGAAAAATCGTAAGCACGCTCTCCTTGATCAGCTAAATCAACGCCCTTACGTTCCTTAGCTTCCGAGATTCGCCATCCAAAAAGCTTTTCAAGAACAAAAGCTAGCACTGCAGTTACAGCACCTGCATAAAGCACCGTAATCCCAATCAAGCACAGTTGTGCAACTAACTGATGCCAATCACCAACAGCGAGTAATCCAGAGCCATCAGCAAATAAGCCTACTGCAAGCACACCAATAAGCGCAGCAACACCATTCACGCTAACTACATGCAAGGCACCATCGTAGCGCACAAAAGTACGAGAGTGAGTCACTAGAGAAGTAATAACACCAGAAAGAACACCCAAAACTAAAGCCCACAATGGAGCAATAACATCCGCGGCTGCAGCACTTGCAGCTAATCCAGCCATAACACCAGACGCAGCTCCCAAAGCAGTAAAGCATCCAGAGTGTAAACGTTCAGTCACACCCCAGGCAAGCATTGAAGCAGAAGCAGTTATTGTGGAACTCACCCAAGCATAACCTGCAACTCCAGGAACGCCTGCAGAAGAACCAATCATTAACCCAAGCCAACCGAACCAAATCAAGAAAACGCCAAGCATAACGAAAGGAACATTATGCGGTTGGCGAGCAGCAACACCATTTTCAACTGCTGACTGCGTTGCAGTGGATTCTGCAGCAACTTCAGTTACTGTAGCAACTGGAGAGACAACAGTCTCACTAGCGGCATTTTTAGCATGCTCAACATCAGCCCACAATGCGCGCGATAAACGACTTTTAGGATTACGCGAATTAGTAGCTCCAGAATTAGCGTTGCCACTCGTATGCGCAACATTCTTAATATGCAAAACAAAACGCTTAAGAGGGAAGTGAGCATGTCCGCCAATGATCATAACAATCGCAAAAGCCGAAACAGCCGCAGCAATATGCAATATAGAGCCACCCGCGAAGTCATGCACTGAAATACCTAACGCCTGTGAAATAGCACCATTAGGCGAAAGCAATCCACCACCGCACACCATATGCGCTAACGGAGCGAATACTAAAGTAATCCACACAGCTACGAAAATAAGCCAAATAGCGTAACGCACTCGACCGGCTAGAGCTCCAGTAATAAGCGCTACTGCAACAACAGCACATGCTAAGCGAAAAGCTGCAGGAATGCCGCCAGATAATCCGGAATTTGCGTCCATAGACGTAAACACACCATGATCTGCCACCATCGAATCACGGAATAGCAAACCACTCAATGGATCACCTATAACACCACCAGCCATATCTTTGCCAGCAAAAGCTAACGACCATCCCCACAGCGTCCAAACCAGTGTAGTTACAGCAATAGCGCCAGCTGAAAGCATCATCATATTCACCATGGAAGTAGCGCGTTCACGGCCTCCATAGAACAGGGCAATACCCGGCGTAATAATAAACACCAACGCGCCAGCCAACAATGCCCATTGCGGATCCATTGTGGTCATTTTTCACCTCAATTATTTGAAACAGCGCAACAATAACATCATTGCAGCTTAAGTATTACTTTATATAACTATTGTACCGAGAAACTCTTATAGCCAAAACTCATAAAGACTTTAGCGGAAGATTAAAAACTACCACTCATGCAGCTACATCAATGCTCAGCATTAAGCGAGCAGACCGTCTACGAAGCTTTGAGCATCAAACGGGACCAAATCATCTGGTCCTTCGCCAAGACCTACTAGCTTAACCGGCACACCAAGTTCACGCTGTACAGCTATAACAATTCCACCTTTAGCGGAACCATCAAGCTTAGTAAGGACTACGCCCGTAATGCCAATAGCTTCAGCAAATACTTTTGCTTGAGACATGCCATTTTGACCAGTAGTAGCATCCAATACCAGCAATACTTCATCAACAGGCATAGTTTTTTCTATAACCCTACGAATTTTGCCAAGCTCTTCCATTAAATTTGCTTTATTCTGCAAACGACCAGCAGTATCTACAATCAATAAATCAGTTTGTTCTTCTTTTGCCTTATTCGCAGCAATAAAAGCAACAGAAGCAGGATCAGCACCATCTTTATCTGCACGAACAACTGGCACGCTTACTGCAGACGCCCAAGTTTCAAGTTGATCAGCTGCAGCCGCACGAAAAGTATCTGCTGCAGCAAACATTACTGAACGTTTTTGGGCAATAAACAATCGCGCTAATTTACCAGCAGTAGTGGTTTTACCGGTGCCATTAACGCCGACCATCATAATAACGCTAGGATGATGCGCATCTGATTTATCTGCATTTAAGCGTCGATCAGCGTCTTCATCTACTATTTTCAATAGTTTCGTACGCAATGCTGAATGCACATCTTCTGAACTAGAAGTACCAGCAATGCGTGCATCTTTGCGTAGATCTTCTACTAATTCTTCACTAGCTCGAGAGCCAACATCGGCCATAAGAAGAGTATCTTCTACATCTTCCCAATCTTCTTCCGAAAGATGGTCCTTGCTTATGATATTAAACAATGCACGACCAAATGGATTTGCACTATGAGCCAAACGTTCGCGAAGACGTTTAATACGCGAAGAAGTACTTTCTGGCAATAATTCAGACTTTACTTCTTCATTAGGTATAACAGCTATGTTACTTTCTATCTGTTTTCCAGATTTTTTTGTTCCACGCGCTTTAGTTTTGCCTGTATCGATTGAACTATCAACGCTTTCAGGAATTACTGGTCCATGACTATTGCTGTGAATGCGCAAAATCACTGCAACTGTTACTAATAAGATGGCAATAACAACAGCCGCAGCCGCAAACCAAATTAGCATGTTCATATCCATAACCATATTCATGACATCAAGACTATGAAAGTCAAGGGACACTAGCAATACATTTCACTATTTTTTCTCATCTTTGTCACACTTCAACGTCAATATGCTTAAGTACATCTGCATCTATTACACTAATAAAAGTAGTAATAAATAGCACGAGCTATTATTACGCAAAATTTGAATTCACAAAATCATTAAGGAGGATTTTATGTCAGATCAGCCTACCGTAAATGTATACGGTGCAGATTGGTGTGGAGATTGCAAACGTGCAAAAGCTGCGCTAACCCAGTATGGTGTGGCATTCGTTTGGCACGATATTGAAACAGAAGAAGGTGCTGAAGAAAAAGCGATTGAAATTAGCAATCAAAAGCACATTCCAGTTGTTACTTTTGCGGATAATACTTTTATGGTTGAGCCATCTGCAACACAAATAAAAGCAAAACTGGAGTCACTCGGAATACTGCAATAAATATATATAACACGCATAAGTTCACACGATATTCACTTCGTCGATTGAATGTAGTATACTTGGCATTTGTTGCCCCTTTAGCTCAATTGGCAGAGCAGAGTCCTTTTAAGTCTTGGGTTGTGGGTTCGAGTCCCACAGGGGGCACTTTTTTATATCCAAATTTAGGGTAAGCGAGTAAACTGCAATAAAAAAACGGGGGAGTCGAAGCTCCCCCTACGAAAAATTCACTTAAGATCAAAAACGACAATCAATGCCATACTTGTTGAGAATTAGCTAATTACTTATATAACGCAATACTCAACTCGCCCAAACACTAGCATCTTGATCATCTTCAACTATATCGTGACCTACAGGTGCTGGAGAAGAATACGTGTATTCATCATCCACAACGCCAGAATCAGCATCTGCATTAATAGCAGCAAGAACATGCTTATCCATTTTGTACTGTGGTAATACGTTCTTAATATAGCTAGTTACAGCATCTTGCATAGCAACGTCATGGCCAACTTTTTCTGCCATAAACCAACGATGATCCAACACTTCATGGAAGAACTGAGCTGGTTCAATTTGCGAACGGAACTCAGGAGGAATCATACGAACTGTTGGCTCGAAAATTTCACGCATCCAATCAGTTGCAACAATTTCTAATTCCTCACCTTGTCTCCACGTCGAAGTGCGATACGCATCCAAATCGTTCAGAAGCCTTCGAGCCTGATTCTCTTGAACGTCCAATCCAGTAAGACGAAGAAGCTTGCGGGAAGCATAACCAGCATCCACAACGCGAGGTCGAACCAAAACCCTTCGACCATCTTCTGAAGTCTTCATCTCCAACTCATCAACATCGAAACCAAGCTCATTTAGACGATTAACACGACGTTCAATTCGCCACATCTCATCAGGACTGAACTTATCAACGTCAGTAAGCGTACTCCAAAGCGAATGATAGCGATCTACTAGACGATTGCCTATACTGATTTCATCTACTTCTGTCGGTAAAAGCTGACCGGAGCTCAAATCCATAAGCTCACCAATAATGTTGGTTCGAGCTAAATCGATATCGTATTCTCGTTGACCTTCTGTTAAACTTCCATGCAAATCACCAGTTTCTGCGTCAACTAGGAATGCAGAAAAAGCATCTGCATCTCGCAAAAACAGCACGTTGGAAAGCGATACATCGCCCCAATAGAAGCCAGAAAGATGCAAGCGCACCATAAGAACAGCAAGCGCATCGATAAGGCGCTCTGCAGTATCCGGACGCAACGTACGAGCAAATAATGCACGATATGGTAGTGAGAACTTTAAATGTTTCGTAACTAACATTGCCTCAAGCTTTTCACCATTAGCGTCATGGCGTCCTGCAACAACAGCTATAGGAGTAACTGTAGGCAACTCAAGTTTACGAAGCCTACGCAAAAGCTCATACTCACGTTCTGCAACTTGACGAGTAATTTCCTTCATTGCATACACTTCATCGCCAACGTGAACAAATCGCACAACGTGACGAGAAATACCACGCGGCAAATTCACGAATAAATCAGCAGGCCATTGAGAAAGTGGTAATTCCCAAGGCAGTGTAAACATTTTTGGATCTGAACTAGCCGCAGTAATCTTCAGTGCCTGCGGCTCTTGAGACGACGCATTCTCGTCCTGTGCAGATACCGAAGTTGCTTGCACAGCACGCGGGTCTAATTGAGGAGCGTCATTCCATTCCATAAAGTTTATTTACCAATCAAGCTCATGCCAACGATATCACTGCATTCCAGATAAACACAGCTCAACCACCGACGAATTATTGATAACAACTATATATAATAAGCGATGCATTGTAATGATGTATTATTGCACACTTATTATGCTGCTTTTTTGTGCCAAAAACGGGGTTCGCGTCATACTGCGAACCCCGCTATACCTTATACCGAAAGTTTGCTTACTAGCTCATATAAGCAGAGGCAAACCAACACTTTTAGTTCAAACGCAACTCCGTAGAAGGTGCGAACAGATGCATCTTAGATGGATCAATCTTGATCTTCACGGTGTCGCCAACCTTTGGAAGAGCACGTGGGTTCACGCGAATAGTAGTGAGCTTGTTTTGATCAGACATCATCGTAGATGCTTCCTCAGGAGAACCATCGGTGATGATATTGCCGTAGATATAGCCATCGGAACCGAGATCTTCCACGTTCATTACCTTCAAGGAGAACGCATTTGGATCATCGGATGTTGCCAAGCTTGCATCTTCTGGACGGAAGCCAACAATAATCTGTCCGTTATCTTCTGCAGTGAGCTTGTCAACAGCCTCAGCTGGAAGAACTATAGAATCCTCACCGATCTGAGCTCGACCGTTTACAACTGGGTGCTGATTGATATTCATGGATGGCGAGCCAATGAAGCCTGCAACGAATACATTTGCAGGGCGGTCATAAAGCTCAGTAGGAGCTCCAACCTGCTGCAATACGCCAAGCTTAATCACTGCAATGCGATCGCCCATGGTCAAAGCTTCAGTCTGATCGTGGGTAACGTACAGAGTAGTAACACCAAGCTGACGCTGCAAAGCAGCAATCTGAGTACGAGTCTGAACGCGGAGCTTAGCATCAAGGTTGGAAAGAGGCTCATCCATGAGGAAGACTTTTGGTTCACGAACAATTGCGCGACCCATAGCAACACGCTGACGCTGACCACCAGACAAAGCCTTCGGCTTACGATCCAAATACTCTGTCAAATCCAACACTTCTGCAGCTTTTTCAACACGCTTGCGAATTTCTTCCTTAGGAACACCAGCAATCTTCAAAGCAAAGCCCATGTTATCAGCAACTGTCATGTGTGGATACAGTGCATAATTCTGGAAGACCATTGCAATATCGCGATCCTTTGGCTGCATTGTAGTAACATCTTGACCGCCGATGAGGATACGTCCTTTGTTAACCTCTTCAAGACCTGCCAACATACGCAAAGTAGTTGACTTACCGCAACCAGATGGACCAACGAGTACGAGGAACTCACCATCTTTAATAGTCATGTTCAAGTCATCAACCGAAGGCTTATCGTTGCCCGGGTATATACGAGTCACATGATCAAATACAACTTCTGCCATGATATGTCCTTTCATCGGCAGGTACGTGCCGAACGATCCGTAGTGAAGGGTGTGCACTCATGACCCCAATTCCTACATCGGCGGGTATCAATCGTCCACAGTTTACTTACCTGGTCCATTGAAGGTTCTCTTCGTTGAGCCATGCCTTAATATATCATGTTTATCTTAGAAAAACAGCAAAAAATCAGTATTTTGCATAAACTCGGCGTGTCGAGTAAGACGCACAAAAGGAGAATAACTATGGATCAACAACAAGAAACAACAAATGATGAAATGCAAAAATCAAATACCCCTTATAGTAAAAGCTTAATTGGCATCGTAATAGCACTAGTTATTCTTGCATTCGCTGCAGGAGCTGGGTTTATGACTTATTACAATTCAATCAATAAACCACAAGTAAAAATTGAAAATCCAACAACCAATAAGCCAGATACACAAATTGAGGATACAGCAAACTCCCAAATAGCCAAAGAGATTAAAAAACTGCCTTCTTCTGACATCCCACCGGCATCTAATTTACAAGGCGGAATTCTTCTTAGCAAGGATGGGTACGGCAAGCAAGCTGCTGGTGCTCCTACAGTTGCTACTTATTTTGATCCTTTGTGCCCTGGTTGCGGATCCTTTAATCGTACTGTTGATGAAACTTTAATTAAAATGGTTGAAGCAGGTCAAATTAACCTAGAACTTCACCCAATGTCATTCTTGGATGGACTTTCTACTGACCATTACTCGACTCGTGTTTCTAGTGCTATTGCTTATATCGC